>NZ_JVPL01000207.1:0-877 GCF_001054655.1 Bacillus sp. 220_BSPC | reverse complement strand
TCAACTAAACAGTTCGCCCCCTACTTGTAGAAACATGATTGAGGCTGGTTGGGACTATGATCTCGTATAACAAGCGAAGCTATGATACTACAAGAAGGAATTGGGGTACCGGTGACTTTATATTAGGAGGAGATAATTTATGAATCCAGTTGTTGGTCTGGATGTGGCAAAAGGGGAAAGTCAGGTTCAAGCTTTCTTGGATAAAAAGCAGCCTTACAAAAAAAGCTTTAAAGTAGCACATACTCTTGAAGGGTTAGCTAGTCTTCTAGACTTTATTAGAGAAGTAGAAAATGTATCCGGGGGACGGCCTCCCATTGTATTAGAATCCACTGGACATTATCATACACCAGTTGTCCAGTTTTTCGAGGATATAGGGTACTTATTGATTATCGTAAATCCACTCATATCGTATCGAGCTAAGAGTTCTAGTTTACGCAAGGTAAAGACAGATGTTATTGACGCTCGTCATCTCTGCGAGCTGTATTATAAAGAGGACTTAGAGCCGTATAAACAGCGAGGAATCCAACTCTTAAACTTACGTAACCTTACAAGACAGCACGAAAATATTACAGGCCTGTTTGTACAAACTAAATTACAATTTCAAGCAATTTTGGATCAAGTGTTTCCTGAATACCGTGGGGTTTTTGGTGACTTACATTCATATGTTTCTTTACTAACCTTACAAACATTTCCTACATCACAAAAAATCCTGGATACTGGTGAAGAGAAAGTTGCCAAGAAAATAAAGGAATTATGTAAAAGTCGTTCGCAAAAATGGGCAGACAGTCAGGCAGAAAAACTGATGGCCGCCGCAGTTCAAAATCCATTTCAGAAAAACTTATATCATAGTCTGACCTTAAGCCTGGATATGTATATT
>NZ_JVPL01000206.1:0-53153 GCF_001054655.1 Bacillus sp. 220_BSPC | reverse complement strand
TGAAATGTACCCTTTGTAAAGGACAGTTTAAAAAAAGCCTAGGCAGCTTGAAAAAGATGATTTCTGTATTGAACAGGAGTCATCTTTTTTAAATTCCATTGGTATCTGTAGTGATTGTAATACGTCATATATTGCTTAATTTCTTTTTTTAATTCATCTAAAGTTGAACATGCTTTAATAGAGGCTTCATCTTTAAAATGGCCAAAAAAAGATTCTTGAGGTGCATTATCCCAGCAGTTCCCGCGCCTTGACATCGACTGGCCTAATCCCAGTTTTTTTACTAATTTCTGAAAGTCCGGATGGGTATAATGAGTTCCCTGATCAGAGTGGATAAAGGCATTCTTTGCTTTGTGAAATCTTCGATTTTTCTTTAACTTGAGGAGGGTTTCCGTAGCCAGGTCCATGGTAATGCGATCTGATACATGGTAAGCCACAATTTCATTGGTCGAAGCATCCTTAATCGTTGATAGATAAGCTTTCTTTCCTTGGCCATAGAACAAATATGTGATATCTGTCAGTAGTATTTTACCTGGAACTTCCTGTTTGAATTCCCTCTTCAAAAGATTCGGCACCACACGGTGCTCGTGAGTGGCTTTCATCATTCGTCTGTACGGATTTGCCTTCCGAATAGGGCATATAATGCTGTACTTCTTCATGATTCGCCGGATACGCTTCAAATTATAGACAACATTAAATTGACCCGCCAAAGTCATTTTGATCTGACGAGCCCCTTTCTTACGATTTTTGAAATGGAATGCTTTTATGATGATTTCTTTCACTACCTCATCCTTTTCATCTTTTCGAATTCTTTTTTCCTGTGATTTCACTGAGAAGTAATTATAATAACCACTTCTTGAAACACCGACTATTTTACAAAGGTATTTCACCATATGTTTTAGTTGATATTTTTCAATCACGGAGCGAATTAGGATATATTTTTGGAAAGGAGGAAGAACTACTTCTTCATCCCCCTTTCTGCAAAACGAATCTTTTTTAACAGTTCGTTTTCTGCCTTTAGTAAGTTGATTTGTGCTTCTAAGCGAGCATTTTTCTCCTCTAGGGTAAGTTTTCTTTCCTTTTGGCGCCCTGAATTTCCTGCTCTAGTGTCACATAAACCAATAATCCCGTTCTTCTCGTAAACTGCTTGCCATCTCTTACTCGCTGATTTAATTCTTTCCGTCCCCAAAACCTCTACATCAAACCCAAATTCTTCAAATATTTGCCTTACGAACTTGCCTTTCTGTTTTTCCGCTATAAATATATGCTTAAATTCATCAGTATAAGTAATTCCTTTTGAACTTACAGATTTAACATAATTATTAGATGATAGTAGTTTGATTTCTTTCTCTGTAAAAAGCTTTTTACTCATAACCTTCTCCAGTCCCATGTTGTGTTTTCTCGTTGTGTTTCTTAATTATACAAAAAAGTACCCTATAGGAGACTTTTTTAGGTGTCTACTCTATAGGGTACAGTTTATTATGTGAGACGGTTTTTTTTTGGACAACACCCTCATTAATCCTTTGGAATCTATATTTCCAGCTATCAACTTTTTTTGTTTTTACTAGTTTAAGATAGCTGGAAAATGGTGAGACTAATTCATGTGAGGGGGCGAAGGCGATGAAAACTAAACATTTAGCCATTATTTATCTATTAATCTTAACTATAGGAACGATCGTAAGTATATATATGCCTAAAGCGGAGATGGTCGGTGCAGAAGATACGAAGGTAATCCCGGATGAGGCGATTCGGCTGCGGATACTCGCCAATAGTGATGCAGAAGAGGATCAAGCGGTTAAACGGCTGATTAGGGATCAGGTAAATGAAGATATCACAAAGTGGGTCGCTGAGCTTACTTCTTTGGATGAAGCGAGGGATGTGATCACCTCGCATCTGCCGGATATCCAGGCGACGGCTGAGGCGGTAATAAAGGAACAAGGTTTGGAGCAGTCGGTGAAAGTGGATTTTGGACAAGCTGAATTTCCGACAAAACTGTACGGGCAGTATTTATATCCGGCAGGGGAATATGAAGCAGTGATTATCACGCTTGGTGAAGGGGACGGCGCTAATTGGTGGTGTGTGTTATTTCCCCCATTGTGTTTCTTGGATTTTTCAAATGGGACGGCTGTAAGTCAAAGTCCGATTGTCGAGGATGAAGGGGAAGGGTCATTGACTTCGGAAGGAAAGGCGTATGCTGCAACGAATGAAGAGAGTGAACCTGTTGCGGAGGAAGTGGTTGAAGAAGAAGGGCTGGCTGAAAAGGAAAAAGGGCCGGAAGAAGTAGTTGAAGAAGAGGTAATCGTGGAGAGCGTAAAAGAGGAAGCACCGGAAGTAACGGTAAAAGAAGAGGTTGTAGAGCCAGAGGTAAAAGAAGAAGTGGCGGTAGTGAAAGATAAGGAACAGGTGACAGAGGAAGTCATTGAAGGGAAAGTTGAAGAAAACAAGGTTGAACTTGCGGCATCCAATGAAAAAGGTCAACAATTATATGAAGGGGAAAAGGAGCCCGAGGTGGAAGTGAAGTCCTTGTTTGCAGAAATCTTCAATAATCTATTTTAAGGAGGGGGCTGAGTCCCTCTTCTTTAAATTCAGATAATTTTAAAAACTTATCCACAGGGTTATTAACAAAAAATCAAAAAAGTCTGTCATTAATTATTAATATCCACAAACTTATCCACGGATTCGATGTGGTTATCCCCAATTTGTGGATAACACTTGAATTATGTGTATACTTCTTTTATACTTTCAAAGTATCTTTTAAGCGGAATTCGTACGTTAAGTTGAAAATACCGTTCATATTAAAGCGATTATATAAAATAAGAAATGTTAAAAGGCGATGGTGTTCAAAATGAAAACGAAAATTTGGTCAGTGGATAAAAATGTGGATAATTTACAAAGTTATCCCCAGATTACACAATCAGCTGAATTATTAAAGGCTAATCAAGTGGTTGCTTTTCCTACGGAGACCGTTTATGGACTCGGCGCGAATGCCAAAAATGACGAGGCGGTCAAAAAAGTGTTCGAAGCAAAGGGGCGTCCGAGTGATAATCCTTTAATCGTTCATATAGCCTCGGATGACCAGTTGTCAGGTATTGTAGAAGAGATTCCGGAACAGGCCCGGAAGCTAATGGCAGAATTTTGGCCGGGTCCTTTGACTTTGATCATGAAACGAAAACCGGGCCAGCTATCGAATCTTGTGACAGCTGGATTGGACACGGTGGCTGTCAGGATGCCGGATCACCAGGTTGCCCTTGGCCTTATTCGTGCGAGTGATTTGCCCATTGCGGCTCCAAGTGCAAATACTTCCGGTAAACCAAGCCCCACTTCAGCAAAACATGTTGAAGATGACTTGATGGGCCGGATTGCAGGTATAGTCGATGGCGGGAATACAGGTGTGGGCGTGGAATCCACAGTACTGGATTGCACTGTGGAAGTCCCAGTTATTTTAAGGCCTGGCGGGGTGACCCTGGAACAGCTGGAAGCGGTAATAGGGGAAGTCAGGCAAGATGTCGCTTTGAAGAATCAGGAAACGGCGCCAAAAGCCCCGGGCATGAAATATACCCACTATGCACCGAAGGCCCCTCTATTTTTAGTCAAGGGCAATCAAGCTTTCCTTCAGAAGCTTGTGGATGAAAAAAGAAGTGACGGGTTAAAGGTGGGCATCATTACGGCTTATGAACATCAACAGGATTATAAGGCGGATTATGTGGTTGTCCCAGGTTCATTAGCCGATTTACATACAGTTGCGACAGGCTTATATGATGCCTTAAGACAGTTTGACGAGCTGGAGGTCGATGTCATTTTTAGTGAAATGTTTCCTGACCATGGAATAGGGGCTGCGGTCATGAACCGGCTTGAGAAGGCTGCAGGTCATCAAATCATCAAGCAACATGTGTAATAAGGACTGATTTATCCTTCTATTTCTTTTCGGACATGCATAACATGTAGTAGGCACGTCCGAGGGGGATTGGAATGAATACATTTGCTGGAGAAATCATCACCTTATTGCTAATGGCCTTCGCTTTGGGAATGGATGCCTTTTCAGTGGGCCTTGGAATGGGAATGTTTAAGCTAAGGTTGAGGCAAATTCTGTTTATAGGTTTGACAGTAGGCATTTTTCATATTTGGATGCCCTTGCTTGGAATGGGGGCAGGCCGTTTCATTTCAGAAAAATTCGGGACCTTCGCTACATACGCCGGCGGTCTCTTGTTGATCATTCTTGGTATACAGATGTTTATTCCTGGTAAAAAGGATGGAGCTGGTGCCATGCAAAATAAGATGCTGGCTCCTGTCGGGAAAGGTTTAATCATTTTTGCTTTAGGGGTAAGCCTGGATAGCTTCTCGGTAGGGTTGACTCTGGGGATTTACGGTGCCAAAACGATTTTAACCGTTCTTTGTTTTGGGTTTGCCGCCACTCTATTAACGTGGGCGGGGCTTTTACTGGGTAGAAAAATGCAGGGTTTGCTTGGCGTGTATAGTGAGATTCTAGGCGGAAGCATCCTGTGTGCGTTTGGATTGAAATTATTGTTCTCTTTTTGATCCGCCTGAATTCATATCATTCCTTCCTCAACTGTTCCGATTAACGGGGCGGTTTTTATTTTTCTTCGGCCACAATGACAGTGATTTTTTGACTATAATAAACGGGCGATAGCTTATAATGAATAAAAAGGAGGCGTTAAAATGATCCGAGTATTATTTGTATGTACAGGTAACACATGCCGAAGCCCGATGGCAGAAGCGATATTGAAAAACAAGAATATTGCGGGTGTTGAAGTGAAGTCCGCAGGCGTGTATGCTTCGACAGGTCAGGATGCTTCGATGCATGCTAAAAATGTATTGGTTGAAAATGACATAGTGCATAATCATCATTCAACGCCTTTATCCGCGAAGGAAATGGAGTGGGCAACTCATATCTTCACCATGACGGAAGGGCATAAATCGGCCATTACCCGTTCATACCCCCAAATGATCGATAAGACCTTTACTTTAAAAGAATTCATTCTCGGCGATAAATATGATAGAGACATAATGGATCCGTTCGGCGGTTCTGAAGGCATTTATCGGGAAACGTTCAGGGAGCTGCAGGAATTGATAGATGAATTAGTCAAAAGGCTTAAAAATTGAACTGGGGTACATAATGTGGTCGCTGGAGTAAAAGATATTACTAAGCTTGGTATAGGATCAAGGCGGCCCCAAGAAGTGGCTGCTATTGCAGAATAAGCATCTGCTGGAGCGGAAGAAGTGACGGCTGTCACAAACGAACAAGGGATAGTCATGGGAAATGTCGGAAAATCGGCAATGGAACTTAAAGTGAAAGCGGAAAAGTTGAACAGGACCATTACCCGCTAGCAGGAAACCAGAGTTGGTTTCCTGCTTCTTTGCGGGGAAGTGATGGACATCCTTTATCTTTTCATAATTTTGTGACACAATAAAATCAAATGAAAAAGCTAGAGGAGGATTATGATGAAAGTTGCGATTGCTTCGGATCATGGTGGTATACATATCCGTGAAGAAATAAAGAATTTATTGAATGAGTTACAGATTCCATTTGAGGACTTTGGCTGTGAATGCAGTACGTCGGTCGATTATCCTGATTATGCCTTGCCGGTTGCTGAAAAAGTGGCACGGGGTGAGTTCGATCGGGGCATTTTAATCTGTGGAACTGGAATCGGAATGAGCATTGCTGCCAATAAGGTCAAAGGAATACGATGTGCATTGGTTCATGATGTCTATAGTGCGAAATTGACCCGTCAGCATAATGATACCAATATGTTAGCGATGGGGGAACGTGTCATTGGTCCGGGTCTTGCCAGGGAAATTGCCCAAACATGGCTGACTTCGGAATTTGAGGGCGGGCGCCATCAAAACAGGATCGGTAAGATTGCGGAGTACGAAGGTAAGCACAGCTGATTCTTATGGTTTTTGGAGAGTTCCGATAGCAAGTTTTCTTATTGAAAGGATGCGTTTTCATGACAAGTTATGCTACATTTTCAAATGAGCTTGAGATATGGGAAAACCAGTTTCGGGAACTTTTATATGAGTTCCAAGAACAGACGGCTTTAAAAGAGAAACAGCTACTGGTTATCGGCTGCAGTACAAGTGAAGTGATCGGGAAAAGGATCGGTACTGACGGGACGCTCGATGTTGCTGGGATGATTTTTTCCGTTGTGAGGGATTTTCAAGGAAAAACGGGTGTTCAGGTTGCATTTCAATGTTGTGAGCATCTAAACAGGGCCTTGGTTTTACAAAGGGAAACCGCGATTCGTTTTGGTTATGAAGAAGTTTCGGTCGTTCCTGTAAGAACAGCTGGGGGATCGATGGCGACGTACGCCTATCAGCAATGGAAAGATGCAGTCGTCGTTGAACATATCAAAGCGGATGCGGGGATAGATATTGGAGACACATTCATTGGTATGCATTTGAAGCATGTTGCGGTTCCGATCCGCTCTGCCATTAAAGAAATAGGACATGCACATGTGACCATGGCAAAAACCCGTCCGAAACTGATTGGCGGGGAGCGTGCAGTTTATCGGGACCTCTCTGAAAACAAGAGTTGTACTTAATGGGTAAGTAAGACAGCATTTCTCGGATGGGGAATGCTGTTTTTTAATTGAGGCGGGCAAAATCGTAAAGCTCAAGGTATGGCTTAGAAGAAAAAACTTTCTTTAATAGTGCTAATAGAATGGTGATTTCGCTCATGGAATATAGGGTGAAAGAGCTATTTATCACAATTTCGATGTTAAATACGAACATTTTTAAATGAAAAAACATTTAATGTTCGATAAAATTAGACTATCACTTCTAAATTAGACATGTTAAAATGGAGTAGAATTTTCTAATAATTATTGGTAAGGCTTTTTCATGCTTTTTGAAGGCATGTTGCACATAAATACTAAAAAGCGAATCACGCACAATTTGAGGAGGAATTACGGAATGAATCGTTTAGCAAAGCAAGATGAGCAAGTGTTTAACGCAATTCAACTGGAATTAGGGCGTCAAAGAAGTAAAATTGAGCTTATTGCTTCTGAAAACTTCGTGAGTGAAGCTGTCATGGAAGCGCAAGGGTCGGTCTTGACTAATAAGTATGCAGAAGGATACCCTGGAAAACGTTACTATGGCGGATGTGAGTATGTAGACATCGTTGAAGATCTAGCACGTGAGCGTGCGAAAGAAATTTTCGGAGGCGAGTATGTGAACGTACAGCCTCACTCTGGAGCTCAAGCCAATATGGCCGTTTACTTTACAGTGCTTCAAACTGGCGACACAGTGCTTGGGATGAACCTTTCGCATGGTGGTCACTTAACACATGGAAGTCCAGTAAACTTCAGTGGTGTTAACTACAATTTTGTTGAATATGGTGTAGACGAAAAAGATCACCGTATCGATTACAATGATGTATTGGAAAAAGCGCGTCAACACAAACCTAAATTGATCGTAGCGGGTGCAAGTGCATATCCACGGGAAATCGACTTCAAGCGATTCCGTGAAATTGCGGATGAAGTCGGGGCATATTTAATGGTCGACATGGCGCATATTGCAGGTTTAGTTGCGGCTGGATTACATCAAAGTCCAATTCCTTATGCTGACTTTGTAACGACAACTACTCATAAAACACTTCGCGGACCACGCGGTGGGATGATCATCTGTAAAGAGGAATTCGGTAAGAAGATCGATAAATCCATCTTCCCTGGAATTCAAGGCGGTCCTTTGATGCATGTTATATCAGCTAAGGCTGTTGCATTCGGCGAAGCGCTTCAAGATGATTTTAAAGTATATGCCAAACAAATCATCGACAATGCTAAACGTTTGGGTGAAGGTTTGAAGAAAGAAGGGTTCACTCTTGTTTCTGATGGAACGGACAATCACTTGATTCTTCTGGATGTGCGCTCTACAGGATTAACGGGAAAAATCGCAGAGCATGTTTTGGATGAAATCGGTATTACCGTGAACAAAAATGCGATTCCTTATGACCCGGAAAAACCTTTCGTTACCAGCGGTATACGTATTGGGACTGCGGCAGTGACATCACGTGGCTTCGGATTGGAAGACATGGATGAAATAGCTGCTATCATCGGACTTGTATTGAAAAATAATGAAGACGCAGCTAAGCTTGAAGAAGCAAAACAGCGTGTTGAATCATTAGCGAACAAATTTGAATTATATCCTTCATTGTAATATAGGAGCCGCTCCCTTTAAAGGGAGCGGTTTTTTTGCATTTATGGAAGGTCAGTGTGTTAGAAGAATCCGAATAGTGAAAATAGGTCTGACATCTAAACCTTTATTGAAGATTGAAACATTTTTCTGTAAAATAGGTTGAAGTGAATTTTAAAAGACACGAAAATTTTTCTATTCGATTAGGGAAATCATAAAAAAGCGCAAAACTAAGCAATGGAATTGGAGAGATGCCAAATGGGAAAAGTTTATGTTTTCGATCACCCGTTAATTCAACACAAATTAGCCTATATACGTGATATAAATACAGGAACAAAAGAATTCCGTGAACTAGTGGATGAAGTTGCATCATTGATGGCATTTGAAATCACGAGGGATATGCCGCTGGAAGAAGTGGAAATCCAAACGCCTGTAAGCACAGCGAAAGTGAAAATGCTTTCTGGTAAAAAAGTGGGGATCGTCCCGATTTTACGTGCAGGCATAGGGATGGTGGACGGAATCATTAAGCTGATTCCTGCTGCAAAGGTTGGACATGTTGGACTTTACCGTGATCCTGAAACATTGAAACCGGTTGAATATTATGCGAAGATGCCAAGTGACTTGGCAGAAAGGGAATGCATTGTCGTTGACCCGATGCTAGCCACTGGCGGATCAGCCATCGAAGCGATCCATTCCATTAAAAAGCGCGGTGCGGTCAATATTAAATTCATGTGTTTGATTGCAGCTCCAGAAGGTGTAGAAGCTTTAAAAGAAGCTCATCCTGATGTTGATATCTATATTGCGGGTCTTGACGAAAAACTGAATGAACATGGTTATATCGTTCCAGGTCTTGGAGACGCAGGAGATCGTTTATTCGGCACAAAATAAGGAAAGAAACTGAGGTGTCACGAATGAACAAACCGATTAAAGTCATGACCATTTTCGGGACGAGACCAGAAGCTGTCAAAATGGCTCCCTTAGTACTCGAATTTCAAAAACACCCAGAATATTTCAAGCCGATCGTTGCTGTTACTGCTCAGCATCGCCAAATGTTAGATCAAGTTCTCGAACTATTTTCCATACAGCCGGACTATGACTTGGACATAATGAAGGAAAGGCAAACGCTTGCTGACATTACAACAAGAGCATTAAATGGTCTTGATTCCGTAATGAAGGAAGCTAAACCAGATATTGTTCTCGTTCATGGTGATACAACCACAACGTTTGTCGCCAGTCTGGCAGCTTTTTATAATCAAATTGTCATTGGGCATGTAGAAGCGGGGCTGCGCACATGGAATAAGTATTCCCCCTATCCCGAAGAGATGAATCGACAGCTTACGGGTACGATGGCGGATTTGCATTTTGCGCCGACTTCGAAAGCCGAGGAGAATCTGCTGAACGAAAACAAGAAGGATAATATCTTCGTGACGGGAAATACGGCAACGGATGCTTTAAAAACGACTGTAAGGCCGACATATTCCCATCCGGTTTTAAATGGCCTTGGAGAAGACAGGCTCATTTTGCTTACCGCCCATCGGAGGGAAAATCTAGGGGAACCCATGAGGAATATCTTCAGGGCCGTTAAGAGAATCATTGTTGAGCATGATGATGTTCAAGTGGTATATCCTGTTCATTTAAATCCGCTTGTTCAAGAATTGGCAAACGAAGTTCTCGGGGACGATCCGCGGGTTCATTTGATCGAACCGCTGGATGTATTGGATTTCCATAACTTCGCTTCTAGAGCCTATCTGATTTTGACTGATTCTGGAGGAATCCAGGAAGAGGCACCGTCACTTGGTGTACCCGTCCTGGTTTTAAGGGATACGACCGAACGTCCTGAGGGGATTGCGGCCGGAACCTTAAGATTGGCTGGTACTGATGAACAAACCATATATGATTTGGCACATGAATTGCTCACCGATCAAGAGGTGCACGAAAAAATGTCCAAAGCTTCAAATCCATATGGGGACGGAAATGCTTCGGTCCGCATAGCTGAAGCGATCCGGTACTATTTTAAGCAAGTGAATATGCCGCCAACTAGATTTGAACCATAAAAAAGGAAAAGCTATGCGCTTTTCCTTTTTTTTATTTGCATACTCCAAGGTTGTTGAGAAAAGATAACTGCTAAGGGGATGATTATGTTGGGAAAGAAAACGTTCATAGTGTTTGTTTTCCTTTTTATATTTATTTATCAAAATGAAAAGGGCTTCGCAAAAGTCATTTTGCCGCCTTTACCAAAACTATCTGAATCTAAGGAAGTAACGGTTGTTGTCACGATGGATAAGGCGTTTAATCGAAAAAAGATCGAAAAACTGCTTGAAAAATATCCATCTCTTCAATTACGGAATGTTTATTCGGTTGCCCTGGATGGATTTTCCCTTCACGGGAAAATGAAAGAAATAGAACAACTTAAAAAGGAGGGGGGAATTCAGGCCGTAACGGAAATATCCGTTTATCAACCCGTGTTGGATGAAAGTGTCCCATACATAGGAGGAGACAGGGTCAGGGGTTTCTTTGATAAGGAGAATCACCGGATCACCGGGAAAGGGATAAAGGTAGGGATAATCGATACTGGCATCGATTATACACATCCCGATTTGCAACGAGCTTATAAAGGAGGTAAGGATCTGGTTGACGGTGATGCAGATCCGATGGAAACCAAAAATCAAGGCGACCTGGATACATTGCATGGCACTCATGTGGCAGGCATCATTGCAGCCAATGGAAAACTGAAAGGCGTCGCACCTGAAGCGGAGATTTACGCTTATCGAGCTTTGGGGCCAGGCGGTTCTGGAGATACAGATCAAGTATTGACGGCCATTGAGACAGCCATGAAGGATAAGGTGGATGTATTGAACCTCTCTCTAGGCAATAACGTCAATGGTCCTGATTTACCCATCTCCCTTGCGTTGAATAAGGCTGTGGAAAGCGGCATCGTTGCCGTGACATCAAACGGGAATTCCGGTCCGGCTGTATGGACCGTCGGTTCACCCGGTACAGCGGAAAAAGCGATTTCCGTTGGGGCCTCGACTCCCCCCTTAAGGGTTCCGTATTTGATTTACGGACTTGGATCAAAAAAGCATCAATCGCATTTAACCTTGTTTCAAGGCTCTAAAAAATGGAACCTGACGTTTTCCGAGGATGTCATATATGGGGGACTGGGTAATGAAAAGGACCTGAAGAATGTTCGGGATAAGATTGTATTGATGGAACGTGGTACACTTACCTTCCAGCAGAAAGTATCCAATGCAGAAAAGGCAGGTGCCAAGGGGGTAATTGTTTTTAATAATACGAGCGGGAGCTTTACTGGAAGCTTGGAAAAAGAAATGAACATCCCAGCTGCTTCTATTAATAGAAGAGATGGATTGCAGCTCAAGCAAATCATGGAGCAGGGGCAGAGCAAAACCGTTCAATTTGTTTATAAGAACGAGCAGGATAGGCTCGCGGATTTTAGCTCCAGGGGACCGGTAACCGTATCATGGGGAATAAAGCCTGACGTATTGGCACCGGGAGTGGAAATTGAAAGCACCATTCCTAAAGGATATATGTCCCTGGATGGAACAAGTATGTCCGCACCGCATGTTGCAGGTGCATGCGCCTTAATCCTGCAAAAACACCCGGAATGGACTCCTGACCAAGTGAAATCTGCATTGATGAGCACTTCCAAGCCATTGAGGAAAACAGCGTATCAATTGTATCACACATATGAACAGGGAGCTGGACGCATCCAGGTCGACGAAGCTTTAAAAGCGGACACGCTCTTGAATCCAAGCTCATTGTCCTTTGGGATGTATACAAAAAAAGAGGGAATTGAAGAGCATCATGAAACGATAGTCATAGAAAATACCGGAACGGAAATGAGGAAGTACTCATTCATGGTCCCATTAAAAGAGACGGGGCTTACTTGGGAATTGCCGAAGTCCCTAACTTTGAAACCGAAGGAAAAGAAACGGATAAAAGTCGGATTGCAGGTCAACCCAGCCGAGCTTAAAAAGGGAGTCTTTGATGGATACCTCATTATAATGGAAGGAACCAAAAGAATATCCCTTCCTTATTTATATGTAAAAGAAGAGCCTGATTATCCAAGGATAATGGGATTTGATTTTGGTCAAGGGGACCAGGAAGGCACATATCGATACGAAATGTATCTTCCGCGCGGGGCTGAAGAATTCGGTATTGCCCTTTATGAGGAAGATAGCTTGAAATTCGCTGGATATTTGGATTGGTCCAGATCGGCTCCTTCCGGTTTGATCAAAAAAGATGTATTGAAAGAGGACTTGCCGCCTAAAGGAATATATAAGGCGATAATCTTTGCAAGAAGGGGCGGAAGGGAAGATCGGATAGAAAAGACGTTACTTATCGAGTGAAGAGAGGACAATAAGTAAAATAAAATGGATGTCAATAGTATAAAAAAGATAATTTGTGAACAATTCGTTAATAATTACAAACCTGTGACAAATTTCACTAACCACTCATTGACAATGATTCTAGCCTATTGTATGCTAACAAAGGATGTAAAATGAGAGGGTTTTCAGGAGCCCGGCATGCAGATTTTTACAGCATGAAATGTTTTCTATCCTCCACCAAATTCAACCGCGAGGATGCAACTTGCGTCAAATGATCGCCGTCTAAAATGGCTATGACTTTGATGTCAGCGATTCTTTCTCAAATAGTCGGATCAGTTTTGTTCGGTATCTTCTTTTACTCGTCAGAACCTAAGATTCGAACCGCTGCTATTAGTAATTGGCCTTCTTTGTGGACTTGCTAGGTTTACAAGCAATGCTTCATTCAGTACGAAAATATTTCTCAGGAGATTAAATGAAAAATGCCAGAAATGAAAATCATGTTCAACAGGCAGAGTAAATATATAATTTTTCTTCTGGCGGTTTATGTTGTTGGATGGGGACTTACGAGTTATCAAGCCGTTTTTGCTGGGCTTATACTGGGTACGAGTTTGAGTTTATACAATTTATGGCTGATCAATCAGAAAATGAAAAAGTTCAGTCAGGCGCTCGATGAAGGAAAGAAAACGAAATCTCTTGGGACGATGACACGAATGGCATCCGCAGGTCTAGCGGTACTCATTGCATTGGAATTTCCGGAGCATTTTCATCTGATAAGTGTTGTATGGGGATTAATGACAGCTTATATTGTCATTTTTATAGATTTTTTCATCCAATTAATACGTCGATAGCGGGGAAGAGAGGTGAATATAGTTGAATCATGAAGCACCCTTACAAGAATTTATGGGTCTTACCTTTAACTTGAGTAACGTCCTAATGATTACAGTTGCCAGTCTAGTTGTGTTCATACTTGCTGTGCTTGGTACACGTAAGCTTGCCATGAAGCCAACCGGCATGCAGAATTTCATGGAATGGATTATGGATTTCGTTAAGGGTATTATTAATAGTAACATGGACTGGAGAACAGGTGGTCAGTTTCAACTGCTTGGTATGACTTTGCTAATGTACATTTTTGTGTCCAATATGCTAGGTCTTCCGTTTGCAATTAGTTACGATGGAGTGCTTTGGTGGAAATCACCAACAGCCGACCCAGTTATCACATTGACTCTTGCAGTCATGGTTTTAGGTTTAACGCATTATTATGCTATAAAAATGAAAGGCGCCAAGGGTTACTTTAAAGCTTATAAAAACCCAATGACACTTGTAGAGGAATTTACAAACTCCTTGACACTTGGTCTGCGTCTATATGGTAACATTTATGCTGGTGAAGTTTTGCTGAGTCTATTAGCGGGCACCCTGGCATTTAGTGGAGCTGCCGGATTTATTGGTGCAATTGTGCCTACATTAGTATGGCAAGGCTATAGTATTTTCGTCGGTAGTATCCAAGCGTTTATCTTTGTCACGTTAACAATGGTTTATCTGTCTCATAAAGTCAGTGACGACCATTAATTATAAGTTCATTTAGAACTAAAAAAATAATAAATTTTGATACAATCTAAGGAGGATATTTATAATGACAGGTTCAGTAGGTCTTCTTGCAGCAGCAATTGCAATTGGTTTAGCAGCACTAGGTGCAGGTATTGGTAATGGTCTTATCGTTTCAAGAACAGTAGAAGGTATCGCTCGTCAACCAGAAGCTCGCGGTATGCTTCAAACAACAATGTTCATCGGGGTAGGTTTAGTTGAGGCGATGCCTATCATCGCGGTAGTAATTGCGTTTATGGTATATGGTGGTTAATAGAACCTTCAAAAAGTTCAAAAATGGCGAAGTTCGTTCCATGTGAACCTTCGCCTTTCCTTTATGTCCACAATCCTGTTTTTATACAGTTTAAGAGCATAGTTTTCTAAAGTTCATATAATGAACGCTTTAAGAAGTGAAACTCGTGAAGGGAGTGAACCAAGCGTGTTAACAAGCAGCTTTGTACTTGGGTCAACGTCTCATGGCTTTAATGGCGGAGACATGTTATACCAATTAGTAATGTTTATCATTTTGTTAGCGTTGCTGAAGAAATTTGCATGGGGTCCTCTAATGGGCATCATGACTCAACGTGAAGAACATGTTGCAAATGAAATTCAAGCAGCTGAAGCTAGCAGACAAGAAGCACTTAAATATTTAGAAGAACAACGTGAAATCGTAAAACAATCTCGCACTGAAGCGGGACAACTTATAGAAAACGCAAAACTTCAAGGTGAAGCACAGCGTGAAGAGATCGTGAATCAAGCACGTCTTGAAGCTGAACGCGTCAAAGAAACAGCTAAGCGTGAAATCGTACAGGAAAAAGAAAAAGCCATTACGGCATTACGCGAGCAAGTGGCATCTTTATCCGTACTTATTGCTTCTAAAGTAATAGAAAAAGAACTATCCGAAGCAGATCAAGAACAATTGATTAATGACTACATTCAAGAGGCAGGAGAAGGGAAATGAGCGATATAACAGTAGCAAAGCGTTATGCCGTTGCCCTTTTCCAAATTGCGAAAGAGCAAAATCTCATTAACCAACTTGAAGAAGAGCTTCGCATAGTGAATGAAGTTTTTACAAAAGATGATGAGCTATTAAGCTTCCTGGCTCATCCTAAAATGACTAAAGATGCAAAAGGCGCTTTGATTGCAAATGCATTTGCAAGCCTTTCTTTTTCCGTTCAAAACACTGTGATGCTGATGGTGGAGCGTCATCGTACAGATGAAGTGACAGCAATGGCACAAGAGTTCATTGAACTTGCGAATGAAGAAAACTCAGTAGCTGATGCAACGGTCTATACAGTACGTCCATTGACTGAAACGGAAGTGGAAGCTGTGTCTTCATCTTTTGCAGCAAAAATCGGCAAAAGAAATTTACGCATCACTAATATTACGGATAGCAATATCCTTGGCGGCATCAAATTACAAATCGGTAACCGCATTTATGACGGGACGATTAGCGGTAAGTTAGATCGCCTTAGCAAACAACTATTAGGTTAATATTCACAGATAGGGGTGAAATTCATGAGCATCAAAGCTGAAGAAATCAGTGCGCTGATTAAAAAGCAGATTGAAAACTATCAGTCGGAAATTAAAGTAAGCGATGTTGGTACGGTTATCACTGTTGGTGATGGTATCGCACGCGTTCATGGTTTAGATAATGCAATGTCTGGGGAGCTCTTAGAATTTTCCAATGGGTCAATGGGATTAGCACAAAACCTAGAGCAAAATAACGTAGGTGTTGTTATTCTTGGACCATTCAGAGACATTAAAGAAGGCAGTGAAGTACGCCGTACTGGCCGTATCATGGAAGTGCCAGTTGGAGAAGAATTAATCGGACGTGTCGTGAATCCGCTTGGGCAACCATTAGATGGCCTTGGCCCGATCGCTACGACAAAAACTCGTCCAATAGAAAGCCCTGCAACAGGTGTAATGGACCGTAAATCAGTACATGAACCTTTACAAACAGGTATTAAAGCAATCGATGCATTGGTTCCAATCGGTCGTGGACAACGTGAGTTAATCATCGGTGACCGTCAAACTGGTAAAACATCAGTTGCAATCGATACAATTCTTAACCAAGCTGACCAAGATATGATCTGTATCTATGTCGCTATCGGTCAAAAAGAATCAACGGTTCGTGGAACTGTTGAAACACTACGTAAAAATGGTGCTTTGGATTACACAATCGTTGTATCTGCATCAGCTTCTCAACCAGCACCACTTTTATACCTAGCTCCATATGCTGGTGTGACTATGGGTGAAGAGTTCATGTTCGCCGGCAAGCACGTTCTTGTGGTTTATGATGATCTTTCTAAACAAGCATCTGCATACCGTGAACTTTCCTTGCTACTTCGCCGTCCTCCAGGTCGTGAAGCATTCCCAGGGGATGTATTCTACTTGCACTCCCGTTTACTTGAGCGTGCAGCAAAATTGAATGACACTTTAGGTGCCGGTTCAATCACTGCGCTTCCATTTGTTGAAACACAAGCAGGCGACATCTCTGCTTACATTCCAACAAACGTAATTTCCATCACAGATGGACAAATCTTCTTACAATCCGATTTGTTCTTCTCAGGTGTACGTCCTGCGATTAACGCTGGTCTATCCGTATCCCGTGTTGGTGGATCTGCACAAATTAAAGCGATGAAAAAAGTTGCCGGTACATTACGTCTTGACTTGGCTTCATACCGTGAATTGGAAGCATTCTCTCAATTCGGTTCTGACCTTGATGCTGCTACACAAGCAAAACTTAACCGTGGTGCTCGTACAGTTGAAGTCCTTAAGCAAGATCTAAACAAACCGATCAAAGTAGAAAAACAAGTCATGATTTTCTATGCATTGACTAAAGGTCATTTAGATGATATTCCAGTATCGGATATCCTTCGTTTTGAAGAAGAGTACTATGTGTTCCTAGATCGTTCTCATCCGGAATTATTAGATCACATTCGCACAACAAAAGGTCTTCCTGAAGACGCTGCTATCGTTGCTGCAATTAACGAATTCAAAAAGAACTTCGTTATTTCCGAATAATAAGGTCTAACTAATTTATAAAGGGTGGTGAGAATGAATGGCCTCTTTACGCGATATTAAGTCTCGGATTACTTCAACGAAAAAGACGAGTCAAATTACAAAAGCGATGCAGATGGTATCTGCTTCTAAAATGAACCGTGCGGAAGCTAATGCTAAAGCATATGTTCCATATATGGAAAAAATTCAAGAAGTGGTATCCAGTATTGCGAACGGAAGCACGGATGCATCGCATCCAATGCTTACTTCACGTCCAGTTAAGAAAACCGGTTACTTGGTAATCACATCGGACCGTGGATTGGCTGGGGCATACAATAGTAGTATACTTCGCCACGTTCATAAAACCATTCTTGAACGCCATAAATCCAATGATGAGTTCGTCATTATCGCAATCGGAAGGGTTGGCCGTGATTTCTTTGTCAGCCGTAACATGCACGTAGAGCTTGAAGTAATTGGGGTTCCTGATCAGCCGTCTTTCGCTGACATTAGCTCCCTTGCAAAATCGACAGTGAATTTATATCTGAATGAGCTGTGTGATGAGCTTTATATGTACTATAACCATTATGTCAGCCCAATCCAGCAGGAGGTAACGGAAAAGCAAGTCCTTCCGTTAGCTGACTTCAATACTTCCAATGCAACATTGACTTCTTATGAATTTGAACCGAATGCAGAAGAAATCCTTGAGGTATTACTGCCTCAATACGCAGAAAGTTTGATTTATGGTGCTTTATTAGATGGTAAAGCAAGTGAGCACTCTGCACGTATGACTGCAATGAAAAATGCGACCGATAATGCAAAAGAGTTGATCGACTCACTTTCATTACAATATAACCGTGCACGTCAGGCAGCGATCACTCAAGAAATTACAGAGATTGTCGGCGGTGCAGCAGCTTTAGAATAAAATCATTAAAGGAGCGGTCGGCCCGGACGAAGCTTGGCCGTTCCATAAACTCGATAGTCGTTATAAGCAACGTTAGGAGGGAAAACGATGAATATAGGACGCGTTACTCAAGTTATGGGTCCGGTTGTTGACGTGAAATTCGAAGACGGACAACTTCCTAAGATCTATAACGCGTTAAGAATCGAAAATACAGCGTCTGGTACAGGACTAACTCTTGAAGTGGCCCTTCAACTAGGTGATAATACAGTTCGTACTGTAGCAATGTCTTCCACTGATGGTTTAACCCGTGGTGCAGAGACTGTTGATACAGGAGCTCCAATTTCAGTACCTGTAGGTGAAGTTACTCTAGGTCGTGTTTTCAACGTATTAGGGGAAAACATTGACCTATTCGAACCACTTACAGCAGAGGTGCGTCGTGATCCAATTCACAGACAAGCACCAACATTCGAGGAATTATCAACATCTGTTGAAATCCTTGAAACAGGTATTAAAGTAGTAGATTTACTTGCTCCTTACATCAAAGGTGGTAAAATCGGTCTCTTCGGTGGAGCCGGTGTTGGTAAAACTGTACTTATCCAAGAACTTATCAATAACATCGCACAAGAGCACGGCGGTATCTCGGTATTCGCTGGTGTAGGTGAGCGTACTCGTGAAGGTAATGACCTTTTCTACGAGATGACTGATTCTGGTGTTATTAAGAAAACAGCGATGGTATTCGGACAAATGAACGAGCCGCCAGGTGCACGTATGCGTGTTGCCCTAAGCGGTTTGACAATGGCTGAATATTTCCGTGACGAACAAGGACAAGACGTTCTTTTCTTCATCGATAACATCTTCCGTTTCACACAAGCAGGTTCTGAGGTTTCCGCCCTACTAGGACGTATGCCTTCAGCGGTTGGTTACCAACCAACTCTTGCTACTGAAATGGGTCAATTGCAAGAACGTATCACTTCAACAAATAAAGGTTCAGTTACATCCATTCAAGCGATCTATGTACCTGCCGATGACTATACGGATCCGGCTCCAGCTACAACTTTCGCTCACTTGGATGCAACAACTAACCTTGAGCGTAAACTTTCTGAAATGGGTATCTACCCTGCAGTTGATCCATTGGCGTCTTCTTCTCGTGCCCTTAGCCCAGAAATCGTTGGGGCTGAGCACTATAAAGTGGCTCGTCAAGTGCAATCGACTTTACAGAAATATAAAGAACTTCAAGATATTATTGCCATCTTGGGTATGGACGAATTAAGCGAAGACGAAAAAGTAATCGTTCAACGTGCTCGTAGAATTCAAAACTTCTTGTCACAAAACTTCCACGTGGCTGAACAATTCACTGGTCAAAAGGGATCTTATGTACCAGTTAAAGAAACAGTCCAAGGATTCAAAGATATCCTAGCTGGAAAATATGACGAACTTCCAGAAGATGCTTTCCGTCTAGTTGGCCGCATCGAAGAAGTTGTTGCTAAAGCAAAAGAAATGGCTTAATTAAAGGGACCTAGGAGGGAATGAAATGAAGACCATTAAAGTCAATGTTGTTACTCCCGATGGCCCAGTATATGATGCAGAAGTTGAAATGGTAAGCACTAAAGCTAAAAGCGGTGAGCTGGGAATCATGGCTGGACACGTTCCAACTGTAGCCCCGCTTACCATTGGTGCTGTCCGTCTTAAAAATGGAAGCAACACAGACTATGTAGCTGTAAATGGTGGCTTCTTAGAAGTTCGCCCTGATGTGGTAACCATTTTAGCTCAATCTGCTGAAAGAGCTGAAACTATCGATCTTGCACGTGCTCAAGCAGCAAAAGCCCGTGCTGAACAAAGATTGCAGAACAATGATGGATCAAATGATGCCAAAAGAGCTAATTTAGCGCTTAAACGTGCCATTAACCGAATCCAAATTGCAGAAATGCGATAACTTTAATTGTTGAAAACACCTGATCAAGCCATTCGTGGTAAGATCAGGTGTTTTTTTATCCTGAAGGTTTTTGAGGATCATTGACATGGAATATCGGAATTAGGAAAAAAAGGTCGAATTATAGGGTAAAGTATTTTCCATTTTAAACCCTAACTCGTCGACATGTTTTTATCCTAATGTTATAATGTATACGCTTACATTTATTGCTTCATACCCCCTCCTATCACGTAGCTTCTAAAAGATTGTTACCCTGCATAATATTTTATTACAGTATCCAAAAAGAAGACAGGCAAATTTAACTTCTATCCAGTTAACATGATTTATCCATAAAGGGAGATGAACATGGGACAGCTGCATATTTACCAAAATAATTATTTAATTGTATTTGTTTTCCTTTGTCTCGGTATTTTATTACCTGTGATCGCTTTATTTCTTGGTAGACTGCTAAGGCCTTATAAACCGACAGATATGAAATATACGACTTATGAAAGCGGAATCGATCCTTTTCAGGATTCAAGGGTTCAATTCAATGTCAGGTATTATCTATTCGGATTGATGTTCGTCATATTTGATGTAGAAACGGTTTTTCTTTACCCATGGGCGGTTGCCTATGATGAACTCGGACTGTTTGCATTGATTGAAATGCTGTTTTTTGTCGTGATCCTTATGCTAGGACTAATCTATGCTTGGAAAAAGAAGGTGTTAAAGTGGAATTGAAGTTGGATGAACTTACCCCTAAAGAAATGGAAGAAATGCGCCACAGTATTTTCTTATCCACACTTGAACAAATAAAAGGCTGGGCTAGAAGTAACTCACTCTGGCCAATGACTTTCGGTTTGGCATGTTGTGCAATTGAAATGATGGGTGTCGGCTCCTCTCATTATGATTTGGACCGATTTGGTTCTTTTTTTCGGACATCCCCCAGACAATCGGATGTCATGATTGTTTCAGGAACGGTAACGAAAAAAATGGCTCCAATAATAAGTAGATTATACGAACAAATGCCAGAACCGAAATGGGTTATTGCAATGGGCTCCTGTGCAACTGCTGGCGGCCCTTATGTTCACTCTTACTCAGTGGTCAAAGGGGTAGATCAAATTGTACCTGTCGATGTATATATACCGGGTTGTCCCCCAAACCCAGCTGCACTTATTTACGGGATCAATAAATTAAAAGAAAAAATCCGTTATGAGGCGAAAACCGGAAAGCGGGTGATATAGATGAGTGAAAAGGAAGACTTAGCGAAGCAAAAGGCAGAGGCCGCGGCCAAGGCAAAGGCCGTAGCACTGGCCCGAAAACAGGCGAAAGAAGAAGCGGCAGAAAAGCCGGAAGGTGAAATGGATATAGCGAAGCAAAAAGCAGAGGCAGCGGCCAAGGCGAAGGCAGCCGCATTGGCCCGGAAACAGGCGAAAGAAGAAACGGCAGAAAAGCCGGAAGGTGAAATGGATATAGCGAAGGAAAAGGCGGCGGCAGCGGCCAAGGCGAAGGCAGCGGCATTGGCCCGGAAACAGGCGAAAGCAGAAGCGGCAGAAAAGCCGGAAGGCGAAATGGATGCAGCGAAGGAAAAGGCGGCGGCAGCGGCAAAGGCGAAAGCAGCAGCCGCTGCCAAAGCGAAAGCGGCTGCTGCTGCGAAGAACAGGGCTGCTGTACAGGAAAGCGAGGAAGTTGACACCCCTAGCGAAATTTCCCCAAATCAGTCGAAACTTGATCAAATTGTTTCTGCTATTGAAAGCCATGTAGGACAAGGGGCATTATTAGAGAACTATATTAATAGACTATCAAAAGATGTACCCACTTTAGTGGCCAATCCGGATACATATTTTTCAATAGCCAAATTTCTGCGGTACGATGAACAGCTTGATTTTTCGTATTTATCGGAACTTCATGGTACGGATTTTGAATCCCATATGGAAATCTATGTACATTTACACTCATTCAAAATGAACCAATCAGTTGCCTTGAAGGTGAAGCTTGATAGGGATACTCCCGTTATCCCATCATTGGTCCCATTATGGTCAGGTGCCAATTGGCCAGAATGTGAGGCGTATGATTTATTGGGCATTAACTTTTATGAACACCCTGATTTAAAGCGGATTTTACTTGGGGAAGATTGGAAAGGGTATCCCCTTAGAAAAGATTATGAGCCTTATGATGTGGAGGTATAAGCCCTATGTTAAGGACGGAAGAAATGCTTCTCAATGTCGGGCCGCAGCATCCGAGTACACATGGTGTTTTTCGGCTTGTCATCAAGATTGACGGTGAGATTATCAAAGAGGCTACACCTGTCATTGGGTATCTGCATCGCGGTACGGAAAAACTAGCGGAAAATCTGCAATATACACAAATAATCCCATATACCGACCGGCTCGATTATCTGGCGGCAATGACAAATAATTATGTGCTTTGCCATGCTGTTGAGACGATGATGGGGGTGGAGATCCCTGAAAGGGCAGAATATTTGCGGGTCATCGCAATGGAATTGGGCAGAGTTGCAAGCCACCTCGTCTGGTGGGGTACATACTTGCTGGATATAGGTGCGACGAGTCCTTTCCTTTACGCATTCCGAGAACGTGAAATGATCGTTAATTTATTGACTGAATTGTCAGGGGCACGCCTAACATTCAATTATATGCGTGTCGGAGGTGTGAAATGGGATGCTCCTGAAGACTGGATTGCGAAGGTTGCCGAGTTTGTCCCTTATATGAGGGAGCAGCTTGCCGGTTACCATGAGCTTGTGACAGGGAATGAAATCTTTGTTAATCGGGTTAAAGGGGTGGGCATCTATACGAAGGAAGAAGCCTTGCAGTATTCGCTTAGCGGTGCCAACTTAAGGTGTACAGGTGTGAAGTGGGATTTACGGAAAAATGAACCATATTCCATTTATGACAGGTTCACATTCGATGTTCCTACAAGGGAAGAGGGTGATGCCTTTTCACGCTATCATTGTAGAATGGAAGAAATCGAAGAGTCACTGAAAATCATCGAGCAGGCGGTTGAGCAATTTCCAGAAGGGCCGGTCCTTGCTAAGGTCCCTAAAATAATAAAGGTTCCTAAGGGTGAGGCATTTGTCCGAATTGAATCACCAAGAGGGGAAATAGGCTGTTATATCGCGAGTGAAGGGAAAAAGGAGCCATACCGCTTGAAATTTCGCAGACCTTCGTTTTATAATCTGCAAATTCTTCCGAAATTATTGGAGGGGGAAAATATGGCGAACTTGATAACGATTTTAGGTGCAATCGATATCGTGTTAGGGGAGGTGGATGGATAAATGATCAAGGATCTTCTCCACTCCGCTCCAAGCCTACTGAATTTTGGCATTTTTTTTGGTTTGGCAGTCCTGCTCCTGTTTGTCGTATTAGGGTTTGTAACCTATGGAATCCTTTCAGAGCGTAAAATCATGGGATTCATGCAGATGCGTGTCGGCCCAAACCAAATTGGAGGGAAATGGGGTCTCTTGCAGACCGTTGCTGATGTTTTGAAACTTCTGATCAAGGAAGATACGATACCCAAGAAAGCTGATAAGCCGTTATATATTTTAGCTCCGGTAATTGCTTTTGCTCCCGCTTTCATGGTCCTTGCCACCTTGCCGTTCACCGATGCCTTCCAATTTGCTGATATAGGTGTCGGACTGCTTTATTATATGGCGATTTCCGGCATATCTACCATCGGCATCGTCACTGCAGGTTGGGCATCCAATAATAAGTATTCTTTGATTGGCGGAATGAGGGCAGCCGCGCAAATGATATCTTATGAGATCCCTTTGGTGATGTCGCTAGTGGGCATCGTCCTCATAACAGGCAGTTTAAACTTGAATGATATAGTTGCAGCCCAGGAAAAGGTTTGGTTCATTTTTCTTCAGCCGGTTGCGTTCATCGTGTTTTTCATTGCATCGGTTGCCGAGTTGAACAGGGTTCCTTTTGACCTTCCGGAAGCGGAATCCGAACTTGTTGCAGGCTATCATGTTGAATACTCTGGATTTCGCTGGGCCTTCTTTATGTTATCCGAATATGTGTATATGTTTGCAATGGCAACGCTAACCACTGTATTATTTTTAGGGGGATGGAATTCTATTCCGTTTTTGGATTTTATTCCGGCGGCCATCTGGTTTGGTCTGAAGTTCAGTGCCGTATTCTATATATTGGTCTGGATCCGTGTAACCTTTCCTCGTATAAGGGCTGATCAATTGATGGAATTCGGATGGAAAGTGCTGCTCCCGGTTGCATTGGCAAATATATTTTTGACGGCACTAATAAAAGAATTGCTTAACCTTTTTTAGAAACTTAAGCTGGTCGGAAAGCGAGGGATTTATATGCTTGGTTTAGCAAAAGGTTTAACCTATACATTAAAGAACTTGACGAGGAAAAAAGTGACCTATGACTACCCGAATGAGCCGCTTCCGCTCCCTGACCGATTTCGCGGAATCCAAAAATTCTATCCTGAAAAGTGTATAGTATGCAATCAATGCGTGACGATTTGTCCAACGGATTGTATTCAATTAACTGGTAAGAAACATCCGGACCCGTCGAAAAAAGGGAAAATCATCGATACGTATGACATCAATTTCGAGATTTGCATTTTATGTGATTTATGTACGGAGGTCTGCCCTACAGAAGCGATCGTGATGACGAATCAATTCGAGCTGGCCGAGTATAGCCGTGATCATCTATTTAAAAACCTGGAGTGGCTGGATGAAAATGATGAAAATATCCGGAAGGTGAATAAAGTATGAGTTTGTCGGGTGAATTAATTGCCTTTATTGGTTTGGCACTTGTCGCGATAGTTGGCGGGGTGTTGCTGATTACCTTAACAAAAGTGGTGCACATGGTTATCGCACTTGTTTTTACTTTCTTGGGCATTGCAGGCATTTATATGTTGCTTTCGGCAGAGTTTGTCGCCATTGTCCAAATCCTTATTTATTCAGGGGCAATTACGATCGTGATGCTATTCGGGATTATGCTGACAAAACACCAGGAAAATGATGCACCGGCTAAAGGGGGCTGGGGGAATTTCTCCTTGCTGGCAGCGATTGCAGGATTTGCCGTAGCGGTGTATCTTGGGATTTATAATCTGGATATACCTGTACAGCCAACGGCGTTGCATGAGGAAAATACAAAGCAAATAGGAATCGAACTTTTTTCAAAATATGTAATTCCATTTGAAGTGATGTCGGTACTCCTGCTTGTTGCTTTAGTCGGTGCCATCGTATTGGCTAAAAAAGATGATGAGGAGGGAGATCGATCATGACGGGAGTCCCTTTGTCGGCTTACCTTGTATTGGCACTCGTTTTGTTTTGTATAGGGCTGTATGGTGCCTTGACGAAAAGAAATGCGGTCATTGTTTTGATTTCAATCGAGCTGATGCTGAACGCTGCAAATATCAATTTAGTGGCCTTCAGTAAATTCGGGGTAACGCCATCCATAACGGGTCAAGTTTTTTCCTTATTCACGATTACGATCGCTGCAGCCGAGGCGGCTGTAGGGCTGGCCATACTAATGTCCCTTTATCGCAATCGTAAGACGGTCAATGTCGATGAAATGGAAATGATGAAGAATTGAAGGTTTATATAATTGAAGAAGGGGATTTGATACGATGATGGAGCACGCATGGCTCATACCGATCTTTCCACTCGTCACGTTTCTGGTTCTGCTTCTATCAGGCGGGCGGTTGCGGGAACGAGGGGCTTTTATAGGAATAATATGTACAGTGGCTTCGTTCGTTTTATCGTTGCTTGTCCTGATCGAGCGATTTAAAGAACCTACTTATAATATATCGATAGATTGGCTTTCCTTCGGAGGGACGCAACTTTCAGCTGGATTCGAAATCAATCAGCTCAATGCCTTGATGCTTGTGGTCGTTTCCCTTGTCAGCCTGCTTGTCCAGATATATTCGAAGGGGTATATGAAGGGTGAAGTGCGATTCTCCATTTTTTATGCTTATCTGGGCTTCTTCACCTTTGCCATGCTTGGACTAGTCATGGCACCCAATTTATTACAACTTTATATCTTCTGGGAATTGGTCGGGGTGGGGTCTTTCCTGCTCATTGGTTTTTACTTTTATAAATTGGAAGCTAAGGCTGCGGCGAAGAAGGCATTCATCATGACCAGGATTGGGGATGTAGGGCTATTAATCGGCATCATTCTTCTATTCTGGGAAACAGGCAGCTTTGAATATGGCGAGATCTTTAAAGCCGTTCAGTCGGGCGTGATATCAAGTGAAAAACTGACATTAATCGCTATTTTGATTTTTATCGGTGCGGTTGGGAAGTCTGGACAATTTCCACTTCACACATGGCTTCCGGATGCAATGGAAGGCCCGACTCCGGTTTCCGCATTGATACACGCAGCAACCATGGTTGCTGCAGGGGTATATCTGGTGGCGGCCATGTTTCCGTTATTCATGGCTAGTTCTGCTGCGATGCAGGTAGTGGCCATAACAGGTGGGATTACAGCCATATTTGCCGCAAGCATTGCCATAGTGCAAAAGGATGTTAAGCGTGTATTGGCCTATTCGACCATCTCTCAGCTTGGTTTTATGATGCTTGCTTTGGGTACTTCGGGATATGTGGCCGGGGTGTTTCATTTAATGACCCATGCCTTTTTTAAAGCTTTGCTGTTTTTGGCAGCAGGCAGTGTTATTCACGCTATACATACACAGGATATGGAAAAAATGGGCAGCTTATGGCGTAAGTTGAATTGGACCGGTCCGCTGTTCTTGACTGGCACGTTGGCGATATCGGGGTTTCCGTTGCTCTCGGGCTTTTTCAGTAAAGATGAAATTCTAATGGCAGCTTGGGAGAATGGTAGTTATATATTGTTTGGTCTAGCGGTGGTTACCTCCTTTTTAACTGCGTTTTATATGTTCCGGCTGTTTTTCATGATGTTTGCAGGCGATTCACGCAGTCAAGCAGAACAGGTCAAGGAATCACCTTTCATCATGCTAATTCCCATGCTTGCATTGGCTTTGCTTGCTGTAATCGGTGGGTATATCCAAACACCGTGGTTTGGAACTTTTCTTGGGGAGTGGCTTGTGGAGGGAAATGAAGCTCTTCTAGGCGCCAGCCATAGTGAGGGGCCCGTTTGGATAATGTTGATGGCCGTGCTTGTGTCGCTGGCCGGGATTTACCTTGCTTATATGATATACGTTAAAAAGAAGTTATCTCGGGAATGGCTTGTCAAAGAAAACTCCGAGGTATATAGGATTTTGGAAAATAAGTATTACATTGATGAGATTTATCATTTTACTGCAGGCTATGCAATCAAAGGCTTTAGTATATTCCTATCTTATATTGAAAGGTTCATTGTCGGTGGCCTTGTTTCCACTGTAACAAGTTCAATAGAAGGATTGGGGAAAATAGGGTCTAAACTGCAAACGGGACAGGTACAGCAATATGGCATGATAGCCTTTCTGGGACTTGCGGTACTGTTGGTGATTTTTGCAGTAACTGGGGGGTATCTAAGATGAATGTCTATTTGCTCTCGCTTTTAGTGTTTTCACCGCTGCTGGGCATCGTGATGGTTGCCCTCATGCCGAAAAAAGAGGAAAGGACGATTAAACAATTTGGTTTTTTCGGAACACTGCCTCCCCTTTTCCTATCATTCTTTCTTTGCAGCCAATATTATTCGGATGTGGCCCTATCCATATTTGACATTAAGTTGAATTGGATCAGGTTTGGAAATTTGGAGATGTATGATCCCAAGCTCTTCACGGTTGATTTTGAGTTGGGGCTGGATGGCTTAAGTCTCATCTTCATATTACTGACAACAATCATTTCATCACTGGCCGCAATCGCATCCATTTATATAAAAAAAGAATGGAAAGGGTATTATTTATTATTTTTGATCCTGGAGATGGGAATGCTCGGTGTCTTCACGGCAGAAAATTTGATCCTTTTTTTCATCTTTTTCGAAATGACTTTGATTTCTGCTTTCTTTTTAATTGGCAGATGGGGCTTTCTGGAGAGGGAGAAAGCTTCTTATAGTTTTCTGATCTATAATGGCATTGGTTCGGCTGTTTTATTGGTGGCCATTTTGATTTTGTTTGCCAGGACAGGTACGACCAACATTGCAGCATTGACACAGATGATGACAATGGGCGGCGTTTCGCTTTTTGCACCCATATCCGGTTCGATGAAATATGGTTTATGTCTTGCATTTCTCGTGGCATTTGCGATAAAGCTGCCGGTCTTTCCCTTTCATAGCTGGATGGTGCGGGTCCATGCAGAAGCACCCCCATCCATAGTCATGATACATGCCGGTGTCTTATTGAAAATTGGGGCGTACGGAATCATCCGGTTTGGAATGGGGATATTTCCTGAACAATATAAAAGCTTGGCCTTTACCATTGTCCTATTTGGGGTCCTCAGTTTTTTATATGGTGCTTTTCTGGCATTGGTACAAACGGATTTCAAGCTTGTTTTAGCCTACTCATCAATCTCGCATATGGGTATCGTCATGATGGGGCTGGGAGCCTTGAATGAAGCGGGCATTCAGGGAGCTATTTTTCAAGTCATCTCACACGGGCTAATTGCTGCTTTGTTGTTTTTCTTGGTGGGAGTGTTGTATGAACGTACAGGAACCACGATGCTTCCTAAGCTTGGAGGGCTGGCCAAGTCGATGCCGATTTTTTCAGGGTTTATGTTAGCTTGCGGAATGGCTTCACTCGGTTTGCCTGGCATGTCCGGCTTCATCAGTGAATTCATGGTATTTCTTGGCTTATTCAAGAGTCAGCCGATGCTTGCGGCAATAGGGGTGATCGGGCTGGTATTAACCGCTGTTTATGTACTGAGGGCGGTCATGCTTATGACTTTCGGGAAAAATGATAGCTTGAAAGAAAAAGAGAAATGGGACATAAGGGGCTGGGAGTTTTTTCCGGCGTTGGTTCTTCTCAGTTTGATAATATCTGTTGGGGTATACCCAAATTTGTTAGGCGGGCCTCTTCAAGGAACGATTGAAGCCATGATGCTTGCTCTAGGGGGGCGATGAAGGATGGATTGGAACACGATGCTTTCTTATGATTGGGGAGCGATGATGCCTGAATTCATCATTCTTGGAACGACCATGATTCTTTCGATACTGGATTTATTCTGGCCGAAGCACTTTAATCGGAGAATACTGGCATGGCTCGCGCTAACCGGAATCATTTTGGCATGTTTGTCACTGATTAGCCTGCTATCCTTTGAGACAGTCAGTATCTTATCCGATACGTTTCGTTTAGATTCATTTGCAAAAGCTTTTAAGCTGCTACTCTTATTCGGAGCGGCCCTGATCATCCTTCTGGCTGAAGGATATGAACCGAAAGAGGGGCTGCGGGAGCACCGGGGGGAATTTTATTATCTGTTCCTGACCGCTTTGCTTGGAGCGATGGTCATGTCCTCAAGCGGTGATTTGATCACGCTGTTCGTTGGACTGGAACTTCTTTCACTTTCATCTTATATATTAGTCGGAATGCGCAAGCATGATCGGAAGTCCAACGAAGCGTCCATGAAGTATGTGATAAACGGAGGCATTTCCACAGCAATCACTTTATTCGGGATGAGCTATTTATATGGAGTGACCGGTTCCGTCAATCTAGGCGAAATGAGCAGGACGATGGCTGCGATGACGGACGGGCAGCTGCAATACATCATGGGGCTCGCTTTCTTCATGGTATTTGTCGGTGTATCCTTCAAGATAGCTGCCGCACCGTTTCATATGTGGGCGCCGGATGTCTATGAAGGGGCACCGACACCGGTCGCAGCCTTCTTGAGCGTAATTTCGAAAATGGCGGGTTTCGTCATCATCCTGCGCCTTTTTCTTTCGTTGTTCCTAACAGCTTCCGGTGATACGTTCGGGGCGCTCGATTTTTTGGATAAAAATAATATTTATATAGCTTCATTGGCGGGGCTGACGATCATCATTGGAAATGTGGTTGCGTTAAGGCAGCAAAATTTAAAACGAATGTTTGCCTATTCAAGCATCGCCCATGCGGGTTACCTGCTTGTGGCGGTGGCAACATTGGGCGGGGGATATTTCCTCCTGGATACTGTCTGGTTTTACCTAATGGCTTATGTATTAATGAATATCGGTGTATTTGCAGTCATTCAGCTGCTTTCCAGTCAAAGTGGGTCCGAAGATATCAGCATTCTTGCAGGACTGGGGAGGAAATCCCCGTATCTTGCCATGGCTTTCACCGTATTCATCCTGTCGCTTGCTGGAATTCCCGGGACGACAGGTTTCATAGGCAAGCTCAATATTTTTCTTGGGACATTCATAACGGAGCCTGGACATTTCGTCCTTGCGGGAATCATGATTGCAGGTACCATTGTGTCCTATGTGTATTATTTCGGATTATTGGTGCAGGTCTTTTTCCGACCGATTCATTCAGAGAAGGTCATTAAAATCCGTCCGGGTCTTTACGCCGTGTTGATCATATGCGTAATAGGCACCATACTTTTCGGGGTGGCGCCAAATATTGCCTTTGATTTTATTCATGATCAATTTGGTGATTTTACAGACTTTATTTCGAGTAAATGATATAATGCCTGTATCAGAGGCTTGTTCCATTGGATCAAGCCTCTATTTACAGTTTTAAAAAGATATTTTGCAATTCTTCCTTTTTAATTCCAAATATGAAGGGGTTTTGTGTTAGAATAGAATTCGGGTGTCTTTTAGGAGGTATGTACATGTTTTCAGCAATGGGACAGCAGGCTTTAACAGGAATAATTGCACACTTGTTTTTCATCGCAGTTACCTGGTGGGCTTTACAGGCATTACATTTTGATAAAATGTTAAGATCCAATTCGGTCATCAAGGCCAGGGTATTATATATTTTATTAACGGTTGCCATCGGTTCAGTTGTAAGTAATTTCTTCCTCGACTACCTGGGATTTGCAAACCAACTTCCGTATATGTTTAGTAATGACTGATATGCTGTAAGACTTTTCTTATAGCAAAATATGATTCTACTCTTGCATTCGCTATTGCTTCCTTCAAGTTTAAGGGGAAGGTGTCACCAATTGTCGGAAAAATCGAAGTATGATCTCTCTCCTTATGGAAAGAATGTGTAAAAGGGGAGGGATTTAACATGTATTTTTTAAATAAAAAAATGTTAACATACATAGTATTTCTCGGTTTGATGGTGATTTTAATTGGGAATAGTACGATTGTGGCAGAAAGTAAACCAGATATAGTTAAAATGGTGGGACTGTTACAGGAAGATAAAGATTTAGACATAGGGGATTGGTCTGTACTCACTAGAGAAATAAATAAAGAGATTACAACTAAACAAGAGTTTGAAAGCGAAGTTACAGCTTTAAAACGAAAATACCCTCAATTTCAATGGCACCGGAAAGATGATGCTTCCGGCTGGAAGGCTGAGGCGTTAACTTACAATGTCGATTCAGGTCTGACCGAGTCTATCAAAATAATGACAACGGAAGAGAAATTTGATAAAGTTACCTATGTTATTTACGAAGTGAAGGGGAAAAAGTGGAAGAAAGCCAATAATGCCTTTTTTACCGCTACGTTCCAAAACAGGGTGAATGACCTATTTATAGGAACTCCTTCAATTTTTTCTTGTATTAAAGGGTCTATCAATGATAATATGGATTCGGTTTTAAACTCTAAAACTGAAGACCTGTTAGATATGTTCCAAGCAAGGGAAATTGAGAGTGTGCACGAAACAAACTTTACATCTATATCTGCACATTCAACTTTGTTTAAACAACCTTTGACAAAAGAAAAATTAAATTTGCAGTTTGGGCTACGGACAGAAGGATTGGGTGACCGAACGAACTTTGTAGTTGGCACACCAATCATAACGTTTGAATATTAATATAGAGAAAATGGACGCGGAGGGGAATACTTTTGGAAAAAATCATCGTCCGCGGCGGAAAAAGGCTTAGCGGGACAGTTAAAGTAGAAGGTGCTAAAAACGCCGTTTTGCCAGTTATCGCTGCAACATTATTAGCAAGTGATGGGAAAAGTATCATTAAAGATGTTCCTACGCTCTCCGATGTATATACAATCAATGAAGTATTGCGCAACTTAAATGCAGATGTTGCCTTTCATGACAATCAAGTAACTGTAGATGCATCAAGAGAGTTATTAGAAGAAGCACCATTTGAATATGTACGTAAAATGAGAGCTTCCGTTTTAGTGATGGGCTCATTACTGGCAAGGAATGGCCGGGCCCGCGTTGCTCTTCCTGGTGGCTGTGCCATCGGATCACGTCCTATCGACCAGCATTTAAAGGGCTTTGAAGCGATGGGAGCAAAAGTGAAGGTCGGCAATGGTTTCATTGATGCCGAGGTAGAAGGCAGACTTAAGGGTGCAAGAGTGTATCTTGACTTCCCAAGTGTTGGTGCCACCGAAAACATCATGATGGCTGCTACGCTTGCTGAAGGTATTACGATTCTTGAAAATGTGGCCAAAGAGCCTGAAATTGTAGATCTTGCGAATCTCCTTAATAAAATGGGTGCCAAAGTCAGAGGTGCCGGTACTGGTACGATGAGAATCGAAGGTGTCGATAAATTATATGGCACTGAACATACGATTATACCTGACCGTATCGAAGCTGGTACATTCATGACAGCGGCCGCTCTTACTGGCGGCAATGTTCTTGTTCAAGGAGCTGTACCTGAACACCTTACTTCCCTTATTGCTAAAATGGAGGAAATGGGCGTTAAAATTCTTGAAGAAGAAGATGGATTACGCGTTATCGGTCCAAAAACCTTGAAGGCCATTGACATCAAAACAATGCCGCATCCTGGTTTCCCGACTGATATGCAATCGCAAATGATGGCATTATTACTGCGTGCTGAAGGAACAAGTATGATTACGGAGACCGTTTTCGAAAACCGTTTCATGCATGTTGAAGAATTCCGTCGCATGAATGCCAATATAAAAATAGAAGGCCGTTCCGTTATCGTTAATGGTCCAACTAACATTCAAGGTGCTGAAGTAGCTGCAACAGATTTACGTGCCGCGGCAGCGCTCATCCTGACTGGATTGGTTGCAGATGGCATTACACGTGTTACAGAATTGAAGCATCTTGACAGAGGTTACGTGAATTTCCATGGTAAATTGGCATCTCTAGGTGCTGATGTGGAACGTATTAACGAAGATGTGCCTGCTGAAACAAAAAAAATTGCAGATTTAAACGCATAAGTAGCTTATAAAACCATTCACGTTCGAGTCTCCGAACCGTGAATGGTTTTTTTTATCATGTTCCGGATTCTTGGTCGACAGTTAAATAGTTGTCGTTTTTCTATTCATAAATGCTTGTCCTTCGACATACATTTGTTATGTAAAGATACCTGCTGGATACGATTATACGGCAGAGAAAACAAGTGTAGGGAGGCTCAGGAATTTGAAAGCAATCAAACCGATGGTCGTACTATTCATAGCAGTAGCATTCGTAATTATCATGATTCCGGCAGTGCTTGTGCTTCCATTTTCAAATGATAAGACAAGTGGGCAGTTGACCGAGCAATTGGAAAGTAAAGGCAAGAATGAGGGCAAAGAGGTAGCAGCAAATGAAATGAGTTCCGTAGAAGTTGCCGTTTACCGCACATCTGCAAAAAAGATTGAAAAACTGCCGATTGAATCGTACTTGAGTGGTGTGGTTGCAGCTGAAATGCCAGCAGATTTTGAAGAAGAAGCGCTGAAAGCACAAGCGTTGACGGCGAGAACCTATATTGTCAATCAGCTCATAAGCGAAAGTCGATTAGGCTTGCCGGATGGTGCCGATGTAAGCGATACGGTCATGCACCAAGTTTATAAGAATAATGATGAGCTGAAAAAACAGTGGGGCTCTGATTATAAATGGAAAATGCAAAAAATTAACAAGGCCATAAAAGAAACGGCGGGTCAAATCTTAACCTATGAAGGAAAACCGATTACTGCCACTTTTTTTTCGACAAGCAATGGCTATACGGAGAATTCCGAGGACTATTGGCAAGCTGAATTTCCCTATTTAAAAAGTGTATCCAGTCCATGGGATAAAGAAGAATCACCAAAGTTTTATAATAAAGTAGTAGTCGACACTGCAGATTTTGAAAATAAATTGGGTGTAAGTCTTTCTTCGGGAGCATCCATAGGAACTGTCATTGAAAGAACATCAGGTAATCGCGTAGGTGTAGTGGATATCGGAGGAAAGAAAATGACAGGAAAACAGATTCGTGAGAAGCTCGGGCTGACATCTTCCGATTTTGACTGGGAGCGTCAAGGCAACCAGATTGTGATCACGACAAAAGGATCTGGACACGGAGTTGGAATGAGCCAATACGGTGCTAACGGCATGGCCAGGGAAGGGAAAACCTATGAGGACATCGTGAAATATTATTATAAAGGCGTCAAAGTCCAGTCTTCAAGTAAGTGGCTGAATACGATGACGGCAAAAAAATGAGAGATGGGAATTCCCATCTCTCATTTCTTTTCGTTTAATTTTTCTATCAAGGTCAAAAAGCCCCGTTTACGCTTGAAATAATGATATTGGACATGAAAATAAACTGCAGCTACTCCAATGATATCTTTAATGACATCTATTAAGCTAGAGGAGCGGTACGGGACGAAAGATTGATGGTATTCATCAATCACTCCATAAAGGCAAGCTAGAAGGGCAGCCAACAGGCTTAAACCAGGTCTCAGTTTTTGGTGTGCAGCAAGTGCCGAAACAAATAATATATACAAAAGGGCAAATTCGACCAGATGAAGTGCCTCTTTGATAAATCGGTCAAATGAGGATGAGGGAAGATCAAGAATCATATCATCGGGGTTGCTCGACATTATCCAAACGGCAATCATATATAGAAAAGGCAATGACGTTAACACAAGTTTAAAAGCTTTTTTCATGATTTAAACATCCTTCAACAGTAAGATACCAAACATTTTACCATTCTACGAATAAAATCGGTTTCATTTCCACAAAATAAATCCAAAAAAAATTTTTTCCTGAATGTATATAATTTTAACAAAATGTTCAGAATGATTGCTGAGGTGATTAATATGAGAGAGGAAGAAAAGAAACCAACTTCCACAATCCGACGTATACTAAAACAACGTTGGGCATTATCAGCAATCTATATCGCAAGTGCAGCCATAATCTTAGCCGCGGCCTTCTTATTACAAAATAGTTTTGATGATTCAGCTAAAGATGGCAAAGAGGAATCGGCTGAAACAGGAAAAAACTATGGTGAGCCTTCTGTAGAGGTTAATAGCAATCTTGAGACAATCAAGATGCCTGTAGCCGATGCAGACAAATCGGTTATCAAGAAACAGTTTTATGATGTGAATGCGGATGAAAAGGCACAAGAAGAAGCATTGGTTTTCTACAACAATAGATATGAGCAAAACAAAGGTATAGACATTGCAATGGAAGATGGAAAGTCTTTCGATGTAAAAGCTTCCTTAAGTGGAAATGTAACGAAAGTCCAAGACGATGCGTTACTTGGAAATTTAGTTGAAGTAGAGCATGAAGATGGCGTCGTTACTCGTTATCAATCTGTTAAAGACATTAAGGTTGCAGTCGGTGACAAAGTGAAACAAGGACAAGCAATAGCTACAGCCGGAAAAAGCCAAATCAATGAAGAGGCTGGCGTACATGTCCACTTCGAAATCAGAAAAGATAACATTGCGTTAAACCCACTTGATTTTGTTGATAAACAAGCTTCTGCGATCCAATCTGCAACTGATGCCGAAGCTGATAAAGAAGAAACACCTGCAGTCGAAGGATCTGAAGCTGACAAAGAAGAAACGCCTGCAGTCGAAGGGTCTGAAGCTGACAAAGAAACACCTGCAGTCGAAGGATCTGAAGCTGACAAAGAAGAAACGCCTGCAGTTGACGAAACTGACGAGAGCACTGATTTAGAGAGTGGCACTGATGAGGAAGGCTCTGTCCCTGGTGAAGATACAACTGAAGAAAGCGATTCCTTAAAAGATTCGTTAAATCAATCTAATTAAGATTAAGATTTTTAATAAAATCAAAACAAAAACCTAGAGCGTTACGAATGACAACAACTGAAAATTTGGTAAAAGGAGGCCGTTCACTTAGAACGGCTTCTTTTTTTCTTTCGTGGAAATATTGGCCAATATGCTGAAACCTTTGAATTTCTGACAAATTTCTCGGGAAATAATATACGTTTAATGAAAATAAACAGATGAAAATCAGAAATATATCCAAACCTCCTGTCCCATTAGGCATATATTCTTAACCAAGCTAATAAGATGTTATAAACCATGCAAAGAGAGTGTTTGAGGTGAGGAATCGTTTATTACAAATTATCTAATAGGTGAATAATTCTATCTTTCATTGTTTATAGGGCAGCGGTATTCGATTCGAAAAATACGAATCTCATTTCACACTTCTCACATCCAATTTGGGGAGGTCGAGTGGTGTGCACGATTACATCAAAGAAAGAACTATCAAGATAGGAAAGTATATCGTGGAAACTAGAAAAACAGTCCGCGTCATTGCAAAAGAGTTCGGAGTCTCTAAAAGCACAGTGCATAAAGACTTAACTGAGAGGCTGCCAGAAATTAATCCTGATTTGGCTAACGAAGTGAAGGATATATTGGATTATCATAAATCCATTCGTCACCTTAGAGGTGGAGAAGCGACAAAATTAAAATACAAACGTTCTGAAAGAGAAGAAGAAATCGTTAAATGATACTTGAATCATTCCGGCAATTGGGAAGTAATCGGGCTATCGGGGAATGAATAAGGGGACATGAAAGTGAGTGTCAGCTTTTTCTTAACCTTGATTGCGGTTCCATGCCGGAATTTTTTTTATGGGAAAATACGGTAAGGTAGTACATTGGGCATTGATTTTTTTTACATATTGTCAAAATAGGAAATAATAGTCTGTATTAGTGTTTATTTATAATTCATACTTACTTGTGTCAATGCAATATGGTAAAATAAACAATTAGGACAGAAGTAGGTTATATGTGAGGATATTCAAGGAGGATTTAAGAAATGTTTGCTAGAGATATTGGGATAGATCTTGGAACAGCCAATGTTCTTATACATGTCAAAGGTAAAGGAATTGTGTTAAATGAGCCTTCGGTAGTGGCGATTGATAAGAATACGAACCGTGTTCTTGCCGTCGGGGAAGAAGCTCGAAAAATGGTAGGCCGTACTCCAGGAAACATCATCGCAATCCGTCCTTTAAAAGACGGTGTCATTGCAGATTTCGATGTAACAGAATCGATGCTTAAGCATTTTATCAATACATTGAATGTGAAAGGCTTCCTTTCAAAGCCTAGAATTTTAATTTGCTGCCCGACCAACATAACAAGTGTCGAACAAAAGGCGATTAAAGAAGCTGCCGAAAAAAGCGGCGGGAAGAAAGTATACCTTGAAGAAGAGCCGAAAGTGGCTGCTATCGGTGCCGGTATGGATATTTTTCAGCCAAGCGGCAATATGGTCGTGGACATTGGCGGGGGTACAACGGATATTGCCGTTCTTTCAATGGGGGATATCGTTACATCTTCATCCATTAAAATGGCCGGTGACAAATTCGATAATGAAATATTACATTATATCAAGCGGAAGTATAAGCTCCTGATTGGTGAACGTACAGCGGAGAACATTAAAATCCAGGTTGCAACCGTCTTCCCTGGATCTCGTAATGAAGTCATCGATATCCGTGGGCGTGATATGGTATCGGGATTGCCTAGAACCATTTCGGTCAATTCTGAAGAAATTGAGGAGGCTCTTCGCGAGCAGGTTTCCATCATTGTACAAGCTGCAAAAAGCGTACTTGAGCGGACGCCGCCAGAACTTTCTGCTGATATCATCGACCGCGGCGTCATTTTAACCGGCGGGGGAGCCTTGCTTCACGGGATTGATTTACTTCTTGCTGAAGAACTTAAGGTCCCGGTGCTCGTTGCCGAGCAGCCGATGGATTGTGTAGCAATCGGAACCGGTATCATGCTTGATAATATGGATAAATTGCCACGGCACAAATTCAACTAAAAAGCGGGTGGAAATCCGCATCATAAGATAGGGGTCTAAGGTTCAGACAAACGTGAGGCATAGTGAAAGTGCGTGCAGTTCCAGTACTGATGAGCAATAGGCCCTCTTCTTTTAGTCGAGAATTTAACACCATTCCTTTAAATTTGACCTAGCCTACGATATGACAAATTCTTCTGCCTAATGCTTCTCCTTTTCCTTAAGATACTGAAGTTCATGACCGATAAGATAGATATGAGATATTGAACGGATAAGTTATGTAGATTGGGGAGTGAAGAAGATGTTAAGAGGTTTTTATACGGCTGCTTCCGGGATGCTTGCACAGCAAAGGCGCACGGAATTACTCACAAACAATATGTCCAATGCGAATACAACAGGGTATAAAGCTGATCAATTGAGTGTAAGGTCTTTTCCTGAAATGCTCATAAGCAGCATGGGTGGTGAAACGGTTCCCACGGAGAGCAAATTGAGCATGTCTAACTTTTTCCAGGTTGGGGGGCTCAGTACGGGTGTTTACGTACAGGAGGCGAATCCTTTATTTACACAGGGCACATTGGAGGAAACCCAGCTTAATACGGATATTTCCCTTGTTGATGAAAACCTACCGATCAATGAGGAAACGGGTCGGCAAGGCTCGGTGTTTTTTACTGTCCAGGATGGCGATGGTGCTATCCGTTATACGCGTAACGGCAGTTTCACCCTGGATGGGCAAGGTTATCTGACTGCGCCGTCCGGTCATTATGTATTGAACGAAAATAATGAAAAGATCCAGCTTGATAGCGATCGATTCACAGTAGTGGAAAACGGTGTTATTTTAGAAGGAAATGTTCAAACCGCACGTTTGGGGATCGGTTATTCGGATGATCCGTCATTACAGCTCATGAAAGATGGCGAAGGCCTATATAAGGCTGTGAATGATGGGGATTTACCTAGCGCATACGCGGCTGCGGATGTCAGTTTTTCCACTGAGCAGGGCTTTCTTGAAGGCTCCAATGTTGACCAATCGAGAACGATGACAGAAATGATGTCGGCATACCGCTCTTTTGAAGCGAGTCAGAAGGTGCTTCAAGCCTATGATAAAAGTTTGGATAAAGCGGTCAATGAAGTTGGCAGGCTTTAATTGAGCAGTAGGTGAAATTCGGAAATTTGAACTGCAAGGGGAAAAACCATGAACCGGACGATGATGACGGCGACGAATACGCTGAACCAGCTTCAAAGTAAAATCGATCAAATAAGTAATGATATCGCGAATGTGGACACGACAGCCTACAAAAAGACCCAAACGAGCTTCAATGACTTATTGACACAGAGTTTCAATAATCAACCGAGTGAGACAAAGGAAAAAGGAAGGTTGACCGCACCTGGCATCCGGCAGGGAACAGGTGCTATGATAAGCCAATCTCAATTGGTGCTTTCACAGGGTGCCTTAAAGACGACGGACCGCAACCTTGATGCCGCATTCACCCGGGATGACCAATTCTTCACCGTAAGCGTTCAGGACGATAATGGGGTCAATACAAGGCTTACAAGGGATGGTGCCTTTTATTTATCCCCCAATGCTAACGACCAAATGATGCTTGTCACCTCTGCTGGACATAAAGTACTTGATGAAAATGGTGAACCGATCCTCATAGAGGGAAATATTAAAGACATTAAGATTTCGGAAAATGGCTTATTGATAGTGGATACGGAAGAAAATGGCGAAAAGAGTTTTGGGCTCGGAATAGTCTCGGTAAAGAAACTGCAATTTCTTGACCGGCTAGGCGGGAATTTACTTGGCCTGCCCAAAAACTTCACTGCCTTGGGTGTTACGGAAGACGATATCATGACTGCATTAACAGGGGATTCCCGCAACCAGGCAGCAGTCCGTCAAGGTACTCTGGAGTCCTCAAATGTCGATCTTTCCAAAGAAATGACGGATTTAATCAATGTTCAGCGCTCTTACCAATTTCAATCCCGGGCGGTAACGATGGCTGATCAAATGAGCGGATTAGTCAATGGAATCCGTTAAGGTAACTGGTAAATAAAATGTCTCCCTGCGGAATTAGAGCAAATCGGTTATAATGAATTCATAACAAGAGAAATCATTCGTGCCGACCATTTTGCATAGCTGCTGAATTTCTGGCGTATCGGGGAAATCAGTCGGCGAGTTTTCTTAAAAGGAGCTTTCACATTCTATATGGAACAAAATCGTGTAATGAGACAACAAATTGAAGAAGAGATAAAGGAAGTTGAGGCGAAACCGAATCGTAGGATCAAGGTCCGTCTTTTGCCAATTTGGCTTCGTTTACTCATTGTTATCGGATTGATTTTCATTGCTGTATTATCCGGGGCACTATTAGGATATAGTGTGATTGGCGGAGGACATGCAATGGATGTTTTCCAAAAATCCACATGGACCCATATTTTTGATATAGTGAACAAGGGCGCGTAGTTCCATGTTTTTTTGAAGTAGTTGCTGTCGTTAACGGATTTATATTTCATGGCAACTACGCCTCTGTCTAGATGACAGGGGCGAGTTTACGTTATGTTTGAAATATTTAAGTCATAGGAGGAACAAGTATGCTTGATATCACACAAATAAAGGAAATTATTCCGCATCGTTACCCATTCTTATTAGTCGATCGGATCATAGAAATTGATGAAGGGAAAAGAGCGGTTGGATTGAAGAATGTCTCGGCAAATGAAGAATTCTTTAATGGCCATTTCCCCGATTATCCAGTTATGCCTGGAGTTTTAATTGTAGAGGCCTTAGCGCAGGTTGGCGCTGTAGCCGTCTTGAAACAAGAAGAATATAAAGGCCGGCTTGCATTTTTCGCTGGGATTGATAATTGCCGCTTTAAAAAGCAAGTTAAACCAGGTGATCAGCTGCGTCTGGAAGTGGAAATAGTGCGTATGAGAGGGTCAATGGGTAAAGGGAAAGCGGTGGCAACGGTTGATGGGGAAACAGCATGTGAGGTCGATATCATGTTTGCCTTTGGTGACAAATAAGATTCTTTTCCCGTGATGGGAATGGAATGTTTTAACTATATGTTTCAAAAAGTGGTTTAAGGAATCGTGAAGCGGTGTATATAAAAAGCACTGCATTGCTTTTTTAAAGCAAGAGCGGTTTTTAGATCTTTCTATTCTCCCTTTGAATGCCGGACATTATTATGTCCGGTATTTTTTAATGTTTAATTCCAAAAAGCAGATTTTCTTTTTAAATTTAAAATAGGACGCAAGTTATTTTCACATTCGGGCAAAATACCTAATGATAAAGAAAGAAGGGAGGTTGCCAAAAATGATGAAGAAAATTTTTGCACTACTTGGGGGATCTTTATTATCTATTATGTTCCTTGCTGGATGTGGAACGGATAATGATGACAACAACAATCCCGCACCAGAAGAAGATAACAACATCATAGAAGATGATAACAATGGCGTGAATGATAACAACGGTACAGATGATAACAATGGTACGGATGATAACGGCATGAACGGTAATGATGATGGATTGCTTGAAAACGACGATAATAACGTCGATAATGATGCCGATGACTTGATTGAAGACCCTGATAAAAATGACGACAAAAATAAGTAATTAGAACAGAATGAGAAAGACTGCTTAGGCAAAAGAGGATTAATATCCTTATCCGTCTAAGTCAGTCTTTTTTATGTCGATTAGGGGATGGAAATTAAGGGAAGGTTTTTTATTTATTAGTTGCTAATTTAGGCTTTGAGCGGATTTTTTGCTTGAACTCTTTTATAAGTTCATCGCCGACGAGACCCTTTTGGACCAAATCTTCTAGAAGGAGTTCTGCATATTTGCTCCGTGTTTTTTGGATATGACCAACGAATAAAAGGCTATAGTGATTGCCCACTTTTCTTATTGTACGTAAGACAGTTTGAAACAAAGCCGGTTCATTGTCCTTTTTGGTAATGACTGCCTGGATATACACCTCTCCATCTATATCGGGAAGTGAGGGTTCAAGCTCTTTGAAATGTTTTTCTTCGACAAAGGCTTCCAGTAACCATGATCTAGCGTCGTTTTCTTTATTTATAATCAATCCATCTGTTAATGCAATATCAATCAAGTTTAAATTTTCAGTAACAATTTGCAACGAGATCAATTTGAATGATTTCATCTAATTCCTCCGTTTCTTGCAAGAAAGAGCGGCGATTACCTCTCTTAAACGTAAATTTTGAAAGGGTACATATCGATTAATCCTTTTAAAGGTAATTATATCATACTAAAAAAAAGTCCCTTAATGAAATGAAAACCCAACATTTGTCTAAATTATGAAGGATGGAATAAAAATTTGCAAAATATTTAATTTTGTTAACTATTCGTTTTTTACCTGATTTTAATCACTAAAAAATGTTTTTGCACCAATCCAAACGTTTTTTTATAAAGAAAAATGGTGTAATAAGAACATTTCCTCCATTTTTTAATCGATGGAAGAAAGCGTATGATTAAAGCAATTAAAGAGGAAGGAGTGAAAAAATGATTAATCAAGTTACCCTCGTCGGCAGGCTTACGAAGGATCCAGAATTAAGATACACACCCGATGGCAAGGCTGTTTCGAATATCACATTAGCAGTCAACCGGAACTTCCGTAATACTGTCGGTAACTATGAGGCAGACTTTGTACAGTGTATCATATGGAAAAAGTCGGCTGAAAATACTGCTCAATATTGTAAAAAAGGAGCCATAATCGGTATAACTGGCAGAATACAAACAAGAAGATACGAAAATCAGGAGGGTAAATATGTATATGTAACTGAAGTGGTCGCCGAGAGGGTTCAATTCATCGGAACTAAACAACATGATGGTAAGCCCAAAGATTTTGAACATATTGGTTTATAGTGTTACGTGAAGGTTGGGCATGCAAGCTTGCTTAACAATGTTTTTAAGAAAAGGTAGAGTTAAATTTGAAACACAAAAAAGTATTTATATGACCATAATGAATAACCAGTGCATAGAATTACAGGAATATTTTATGAAACTCGGCAGTAGTAGATAGAATTACTTTTCATCCATTCATTCCCCAAAGCTAATATAGCTTCTTCTCCGCTGGAAACCCCGATTTACCCTCAAAAAAATCGAGTTATATGATTTCCTCCTTGTAAAGACTGCAAATAAGCAGTCTTTTTTTTGTGCCAAAATGTGTGTAAATAGAAAAAAATAAAAAATAATTCTGTTAAATTAGAATTTTTAGAAAATATATTGTAATATTTTAATTTTGATGCAATAATAAACCCAATAATATAATGGAAAATAAGTTATATATAGGAAGTGATTTGATGGACGAACCAATTATTAAGGTTAATGGGCTTCGAACCAGTTTTCGTACGGACGATGGGGTAATCCCTGTCGTGAATTCAATCGATTTTCATGTCAATCCTGGTGAGGTTTTAGGGATTGTAGGAGAATCGGGATGCGGAAAAAGCGTAACTTCTCTGTCCATCATGGGTTTGGTTTCTTCACCGGCTGGTAAGGTGGAGGGGGAAATCCTTTTTAAAGGAGAAAACATCGCAAATGCCTCTGAAGCGAAAATGAGAAAAATTCGCGGGAATGATATAGCGATGATATTTCAGGAACCGATGACAAGCTTGAATCCCGTATTCACTATTGGCGAGCAGTTGGTCGAGACGCTTCGGATACATAAAAAATGGAATAAAAAGCAGGCACGAAATAGAGCTGTGGAAATGTTGAAGCTGGTTGGGCTTGGCCGTGCCGAGGAATTGCTCAAAGAGTATCCGCATCAGCTTTCTGGCGGAATGAGACAAAGGGTCATGATAGCGATGGCCATGATTTGTGAGCCTAAACTCCTTATAGCCGATGAACCGACAACGGCATTGGATGTGACGATCCAGGCACAAATCCTGGAGTTAATGAAGAATTTAAATAAAGAAACAGACACGGCAATCATGATGATTACCCATGATCTTGGGGTAGTGGCGCAAATGTGTGAACGTGTCATTGTCATGTATGCCGGCAAGGTGATTGAGGAAGGAAATGTGCAAACGATTTTCCAAAACCCTAAGCATCCTTATACGGTTGGTTTACTTCAGTCGATTCCCGATATGCGAATAAAGAAAGAGCGCCTTTACTCGATACCGGGTAATGTGCCAAAGCCTGGGACAAGCAACCTCGGGTGCCAGTTTGCACCCCGCTGCTCCCATGCCATGGAGCAATGTATGAATGAGACCCCGTCTCTATTGGAATTCGATGAGGGCCAGCATGTTCGCTGCTGGCTGTATGAAGATGGGAAAGGAGCTTCCTTGCATGAATCAAACATTGGTTAAGGTAGAAAACCTAAAGAAGCATTTTCCGATAAAAGGAGGGGTTCTGGGAAAGACCATTGGCGAGGTTAAGGCAGTCGATGGTTTGTCTTTTTCCATTTATAAAGGGGAAACCTTGGGACTTGTCGGTGAAAGCGGTTGCGGAAAGTCTACGACGGGAAGGTTATTGCTTCGATTGCTTGAGCCGAGCGAGGGCAATGTTTATTTCGAAGGAAAGGACCTGACAGCTTTATCTTCCAGTGAAATGAGAAAGATGCGCCGTGAAATGCAGATGGTCTTCCAGGACCCATTCGCCTCCCTCAATCCCAGGCATACTATTGAAAAAATTTTGGAAGAACCGCTCATCGTCCACGGGGTTAAAGATAAAAAAGCCCGAAAGGCCCGTGTACAGGAACTTCTTAAGGTCGTTGGCCTAAGCAGTTACCATGCTAAAAGGTATCCGCATCAATTCAGCGGGGGCCAGCGGCAGCGTATTGGCATCGCGAGGGCACTTGCAGTCAACCCCAAACTGATCATTGCCGATGAGCCGGTATCTGCACTGGATGTGTCGATTCAAGCCCAGGTCTTGAATCTGTTGCAGGATTTGCAGGAAGATTTTGATTTGACCTACTTGTTCATTGCTCATGATCTTGGAGTGGTAAGGCATATCTCCGACCGTGTCGGTGTCATGTATCTTGGACATATTGTTGAATTGACGGAAAGTGAAGGGCTTTATGAAAATCCGCTTCACCCATATACGCAGGCTTTATTATCGGCCGTGCCCATTCCGGATGTGGAATATAAGGGGGATAGGGTAATCCTGCAGGGAGATGTTCCAAGCCCATCAAACCCGCCCAGCGGCTGTCCATTCCATACGAGATGTCCGAAGGCGATGGCAGGATGCAATACGGACAAGCCAATCCTGACTGAACATAAACCTGGTCACTACGTTGCTTGTCATTTATACAATTGACACGACGTATACATAAATTCGCAAATAATAAGGGGGAAGAATATGAAGAAAACATTGGCATTGTTGCTGACTGGTATCCTGGCTCTTTCGCTAGCGCTTGCGGGATGCTCCTCGTCTACATCAAAAGAGAAAGATGATGGTAAAGGGGGATCTAGTGAAGCGAAGGGCGGCGTATTGATATACGGTAAAGGCGGAGATGCTGTCGGTCTTGACCCAGCAATCGTAACCGATGGGGAATCATTCATCGTCACTCAGCAGATTTTTGAAACGCTTGTGAAATATGGGGAAGATGATACGGAAATCAAATCGGGTCTTGCAAAGTCATGGGAAGTGTCAGATGACGCGAAAACATACACATTCAAATTGGAAACCGGAATCAAGTTCCATGATGGTACGGATTTCAATGCAGATGCGGTCGTAAAAAACTTTCAACGATGGGCACAAAGTAAGGATGAAGGGAAATTTGCGTACTATGCCTCCATGTTCGGAGGATTTGAAGGTGATGAGGGTCATGTTATCAAAGAAGTAAAAGCGATCGATGCCAGCACGGTGGAATTCACTTTGAACCGTCCGCAGGCGCCGTTCCTGAAAAACCTTGCCATGCCTACATTTGCCATAGCCAGTCCTGATGGAATTGAAAAAGAGGGTGACGACTTCACTAAAAACCCATCTGGTACAGGTCCTTTCAAGTTCAAATCATGGAAACCTGGCGATACGATTGAAGTGGTGAAAAACGATGATTATTGGCAAGATGGACTGCCTAAACTTGATGGAGTCACGTTTAAGGTCATTAAAGATAACTCTGCACGTTTAAATGCTGCAATCAAGGGTGAAATAGACCTGATGGACGGGTTGAACCCAAGTGATATCAGTAAGGTTACAGGAGATGAAAAACTGCAAATATTCGAACGTGCATCCATGAACGTCGGGTACTTTGCTTTCAATGTTGAGAAAGCACCATTCGACAAGAAAGAAGTGCGACAAGCCATCTCGCATTTGATCAACAAAAAGGAAATCATTGATAATTTTTATGAAGGCACAGCAGAGCCTGCCAAGAATCCTATACCTCCATCCGTTTCTGGCTACAATGACAAAATTGAAGACTATGATTACGATGTAGAAAAAGCGAAAGAACTGCTGAAAAAAGCTGGACTTGAAGACGGATTTAAAATGGATCTATGGGCAATGCCGGTACCGCGTCCATATATGCCGGATGGTCAAAAAGTGGCTGAAGCCATTCAAGCAAGCCTAAAACAAGTCGGCATCGAAGCGAATATCGTTTCGTACGAATGGGCTGCATATTTAGAGAAAGTGCAGGCTGGTGAAGCCCAATCCTTCATGATGGGCTGGACAGGCGATAATGGAGATGCGGATAACTTCCTTTATACATTATTGGATAAAGATAATATCGGCTCCAACAACTATGCCCGTTACGCAAACGATGAAGTCCATGAATTGCTGATCGAAGCCCAGTCCACGGCAGATGAAGCCAAGCGTAATGAGTTGTATGGAAAAGCCCAGGAAATCATCCATGATGAAGCTCCATGGGTTCCGCTTGTACACTCTTTACCGCAGTTAGCCGGATCTAAGACGGTCAAAGGGTTTGTTCCACATCCAACTGGTTCACAATCCCTTGTTAATGTTTCTCTAGAAAATTAACCGTACGAACCGGGTAGTATGGAGTCTTGCATGCTTCCCGGTTTTGTTATGGAATGCATTTCAAAATGATCGAGGGCGCTTCGAAGGCCCCTTATTTAAAAGGCGGGTGATTGTTTTGTTTTCCTATACCGTACGACGTTTAGGATCTCTCATTCCGGTGTTACTCGGAATGGCGTTTATTGTGTTCATGATGATACGGGCGATTCCTGGAAATCCAGCACAGGTGATTTTAGGGCAGCAAGCAACGGAAGAGGCAGTCGCTGCGATGACAAAGGAACTTGGCCTGGATAAACCTTGGTTCATTCAATTTTGGGATTACTTATCAGGCCTGTTAAAGGGGGACCTGGGAGTTTCGTTAAAAACGAATAGTCCGGTTTCTGAAGAAATTGGACCATACTTAATGGCCACGATAGAATTGGCCTTGATCGCGATGATCATCGCCGTGGTCATAGGCGTGAATGCAGGGATAGTATCAGCTTGGTTTCAAAACTCATGGTTTGATTATGTCGCCATGGTGATTGCGTTGATTGGTTTGTCCATGCCTATTTTCTGGCTGGGATTAATGGAGCAATACATCATTTCAATTCAGTGGGATTTACTTCCGACGACAGGGCGGGACAATATCAGGGATCCCGTTGAGGCCATAACCGGCCTTTATTTGATAGATACACTCATGGCTGGCAGGGTTGATCAGTTTTTCGAGGTGATCAAGCATCTCATTTTGCCAGGGTTAGCGCTTGCTACCATTCCGATGGCGATTATTGCAAGGATGACACGTTCGTCCATGCTGGAAGTCATGAGATCGGATTTCATTCGTACGGCTCGTGCTAAAGGAATGAAAATGTTTTGGGTTGTTTACAAGCATTCCTTTAAGAATGCCTTGATTCCAGTGGTGACGGTTATCGGTCTGCAGACAGGATTACTTTTAGGCGGCGCCATATTAACGGAAAACATTTTTGGATGGCCAGGTATCGGTACATATATTTATGATGCAATCCTATCTCGGGATTATCCGGTGATACAGTCCGGAATTCTCGTCATCGCCTTTTTGTTTGTCATGATTAATCTAGTTGTGGACTTGTTGTACGCAGCGATCGATCCTAGGATTAAGTATAAATAGGGAGGGAAACTCATGCCTGAAATAGCAACGAATACTCCGCCAATCCTTCCTCCAAAAGAGGCAGAGGAAAAAGTCATCTCTCCCTGGAAGGAAGGCTGGAAAAGCTTTAGGAAAAACAAGGTAGCGATCGTGGGTCTGGGGATTGTTTCATTTTTCATCTTAATCGCCATCTTCGCGCCCGTTATAGCACCTTATTCATTTGATGGGCAAAAGCTAAGTGATAAACATTTGGCCCCGTCTGCGGAGCATTGGTTCGGAACGGATGAATTTGGCCGGGATATTTTGAGCAGGGTCATTTATGGCTCGCGCATTTCAATAGGGGTCGGCTTCTTATCTGTTGCCGGATCTGTTGTGGTTGGGTCTTTTTTGGGGATCATTGCCGGTTATTACGGCAGGTGGATAGATACGATCATATCGAGGATCTTTGATATTATTCTGGCCTTTCCTAGTATCTTGCTTGCCATTGCTGTCGTTGCCGTTTTGGGGCCCTCCCTTCGCAACGCACTTATTGCCATCGCCATCGTCAATGTCCCGATATTCGGCCGGCTTTTACGGTCACGGGTCTTAACGGTGAAAGAAGAGGAATATGTAACGGCTGCAAAGGCAATTGGAATGGGGGATGGCCGCATTCTCCTTCACCACGTCCTTCCGAATAGCCTTGCACCGATTATCGTTCAAGGTACCTTGGCGATTGCAACTGCCATCATTGAGTGTGCAGCGCTCGGCTTTCTCGGTCTCGGTGCACAGCCGCCAGCACCAGAGTGGGGAAAAATGCTCGCCGATTCCAGGGCGTTCATCATTCAAGCACCATGGACGGTTCTCTTCCCTGGGCTTGCGATCATGCTTACGGTACTCGGCTTTAACCTAATGGGGGATGGACTGCGCGATGCCTTGGATCCAAGAATGAAAAACTAGAAGTAAAAGGGTGATGTTAGTTTAACATCACCATCTTTTTGCCGTTTATCTTGTAAATCTAGCAAAATATGAAAAATAATAAAAAAATCCTAGTTCTAAATAGGAAAATAGTGACTATTACCCCTTAAAATCACCCCAAAAGTTGTGATACTTTTATACTCAGTAAGAATATTCCAAAAATTGCTTATTTTAGAGGAGGAAAGTTCATTGATCAAACGTAGCTTGTCCATTCTAGCAATCTTTCTATTAGTATTTACTGCAAGCGTTTCCGCAGCCAAGCTCCCAGATCCCCCGACAGGCTCGGGCGGTGCAGGTAAGAAGAATCAGGAGAGTATTATAAAGCTGAAGAAAAATGACTTGGGGAAGAAATACAAAAGCAATGAGAAGGTCAGGGTCATCGTAGAGATGAAGGAAGCCCCGGCAATAGAAACCGCTTCGAAAGAAGGGAAGCTTTTTAAACAATTATCGAAAAATAAGAAACAACAATTAAAGTCTGAAAAGCTAGCTACTCAGAAGAAATTGAAAAAAAAGGTGAAAGAGAAAAAAATAGCTTTCAAGGAACTTGAAAGTTTTACGACAGTCGTCAATGGATTCAGCGGTGAACTTCAGTATGGTGAGATCAAAAAGGTGGAAGCCATGCCTGAAGTTGCTGAAGTACATATAGCGAATGAATATGAACGTCCTGCAGAAAAACCCGAAATGCTATATAGCAAAGAGCTTGTCCAAGCCCAGGAAGCATGGCGGGAATATGGATATAAAGGGGAAGGGATGGTCGTCGGGATTATTGATACTGGAATCGACCCATCTCACCGTGATATGGTCCTGAACGACGAGAATAAGGCTGAACTGACTGAAAGTGAAATCAGCGCGATGAAGGAATCCAGCCATCTATTAGGCAATTACTATACGGCCAAGGTTCCTTATGGATACAATTACATGGATGAAAATGAAGAAATCCTTGACCTTGGTGAAGAGGCCTCCATGCATGGAATGCATGTGGCAGGTACGGCCGGAGCCAATGGAGATGAAGAGAATGGCGGCATTAAAGGCGTTGCTCCTGAAGCCCAGCTGCTTGCATTAAAGGTCTTCGGAAATGATCCCGACATGCAGACAACATGGGGCGATATATATATTAAGGCGATTGACGATGCCATCATTCTTGGGGCGGATGTGCTGAATATGAGCCTTGGCTCCACTGCAGGCTTTGTATCGGCAGAAGATCCGGAGCAGCAGGCTGTATCCAGAGCTGTTGATAATGGGATCCTCATGTCGATTTCAGCAGGAAACTCGGCACACTTTGGAAATGGATTTGCCAACCCATCAGCCTCGAACCCGGATATTGGCGTTTCAGGTTCACCTGGACTTGCTTACGATTCTGTACAAGTGGCATCGGTAGAGAATAACTATATGGATTTGGATGCAGCGACTTATGAAATAAACGGTCAAGCAGGAAAAGCTCCGTTCATGTCGGCTTCAAGCGTACATCCCAATGCCTTGAAGGATAAAACACATGAATTGGTGGCTGCTGGTCTTGGGACGCCAGAGGAGCTTTCCAAAGTGGATGTTAAAGGCAAGTTCGCCCTCATCGAGCGCGGCACGCTTTCTTTTATAGAAAAGGCGCAAAATGCCCAGGCAGCAGGAGCGACAGGAGTCATAATTTACAATAATGCTGACGGATATATTTCCATGGCTACAGATCCAAGCATAACCATTCCCCAGCTGTTCATGTTGAAATCGGATGGTGCAAAGCTGAAAGCGGCCTTAGCGGATGGGGAAAAGGTGACGATTACCTTTAATGGTGATAAAACAAAAGCTGTAAATCCAGAAGCGGGGAAAATGAGCTCATTCAGTTCATGGGGAGTCGCGCCGAACTTGGATTTCAAACCGGAAATCACCGCTCCGGGCGGACAAATTTATTCAACGCTGAACAATGATGAATATGGAATGATGAGCGGTACTTCAATGGCGGCGCCGCATGTTTCCGGCGGCTCGGCACTGGTTCTTGAAAGAGTGGATAAAGACTTTAAATTAGAAGGATCGGCCCGGGCTAATTTAGCGAAGAACCTAATGATGAATACATCAAAACCATTAACGGATCAGGGGGTCGTCAATAAAGCCCTTGACTGGAAAAACCCTTATTCGCCTCGCAGGCAGGGAGCCGGGGTCATGCAGCTGCAATCCGCATTGTCCACACCTGCTGTCGTGACCGAGGCATTCACGAAAGAATCGAAGGTTGCCATGAAGGAGGTCGGCAATAAGTTCGCCTTTACTTTAAAGGTTGAAAACTTCAGCAACAAAGCAGTCAAGTATGATGTAAAAGGAAATATCCAAACAGACTATGCAATCCAGGGACAGCTGGGCTATACCGCTAACGAGCTGGAAGCACAGGAAATTAAGAACGCTTCGATTAAAATCAATAATAAAAATACAAATAAGATTACCGTTCCTGCAAAAAAATCGATTACATTCGAAGTGAAAGTGGACATATCCGATGCAAAGGTACTTGGAGATGACCTTCAGACTCTTGTAGATATTGACAAGGTGTTTCCAAACGGCTATTTTGTTGAAGGGTTCATTTCATTGAAGGATCCAGCCGATACGAATCCGGAACTGAATGTACCGTATGTAGGATTTAAAGGGGAGTGGGACAAAGCCCCAATCCTGGATGGCACTAAATATGACAAAGAATCTTTCTATGGCATGGCAGGAGGAGTATCTACAGCAGGTGAAGATTTCACGTATCTTGGCTATGACCCTGCGGGGAAAACATTCAATGGCAAAAATATCGCGATTTCCCCAAATGGCGATGGTGCACAGGATGACTTCGTGCCTGTCCTATCATTCTTAAGGAATGCGAAAAAGGTAGAGTACAATATATTGAATGGTGATAACAATTCAGTCCGGAAACTTCGCACAGAGAATAATGTACGCAAGGACTATTATGATGGCGGACTAGGGACCGCATACACGCTGGATCCGGCCCGTAAATGGGACGGTAAAATCAATAATGCACTCGCTAAGGATGGGGTCTATTATTTTGAAATCAAAGCGATGATAGATTACGAGGGTGCAAAATGGCAGACGGTTAAAATGCCAATCAAAATCGATACGGTAAAGCCGACGGTCAAGATTTCGAAAAAAGGTAATGTATTAACCATCCAAGGTAAGGATAATTTGAATGGTTCAGGGCTTGCTTATTACGATGTACAAGTCGATGGAGCATCCATCATGGAAGAGCCGCTCCCGGCGAATGCTAAACAATTCACCCTGCCTGATGTAAAAGGGGAAAAGGTTCAGGTTGTGGCAATCGACTATGCAGGTAATGAGAAAACGGCTGAAACCGAATTGGCCGGTGATTCGGCTCCAATCGATAATCATGCACCAGCTGTAAAGATCAAGAGTCCTGAAGCCTTGAGCGTGAACAATAAAAATAAAATCAAAATAACAGGAGAAATTGAAGAAGCGTCGGAAATAAAGGAATTTAAAATCGACAATAAAACGGTACCTGCAACGTATAACAAAACGAATAAAAAATATGAATTCTCATATGAAAAGAAATTCGAAGATGGTGTCCAAAGCTTCACGGTTAAAGCAACCGATAAATGGGATAACACGGTTTCCTTTAAAAGGACGATAATGGTCGATGCAACAAAGCCAGGTTTAAAAGTTAAAGGCGTACCGGAAACTGTGGGGTCCAAAGGCAAGAATCCAAAAGTGGACGTGACGGTAGAAGATAATTTCGATGAAATCCGCCTTTACCTGAACGGAAGTGAAATATTCTATCATGAATTCAAGGAACCATACAAAATGCGTTCCTATAAGAAAAAGATAGAGGATTTGGAACTGCCGCTTAAGACTGGCAACAACAAGATTGAATTTAAGGTGACCGATCTTGCAGGAAATGAATCGAAGAAATCCTTTAACATCAATAAAGCAAAAAAATAAACGTAAGGCAGCCCTCTTATCCAAGAGGGTTGTTTTTTGTGGACATAATTGATTTTACCTGCATCTTTTGAGGGTTAGTACAATGCTAACGTTGATTGGAATGTATAGGATAGGGCACTCGCCTTCCGCGTGAGGTCCGGGAAGCCTTCTCGGCGCTCCTTTGCGCCTGTGGGGTCTCCCTTTCACACTCTATTCCCGTAGGAGTAAACTTTAAGAAAACTCGCTTTTCCTTATACAAGATGGGGTTAGGAATGGACCCTCCGAGATTATTAAAAGAAATCTTGGTTATCCTTCATGAATTTTTACCTTTTTATAAGGAATGAAACCTCATTAAATTGAAGAAATTTGCGACACTCCTGCCGAATGACTGGCTAGCCGAGACCCCACAGACGCTTGCGTCGAGGAGGCTTGGCAGA
>NZ_JVPL01000205.1:0-14505 GCF_001054655.1 Bacillus sp. 220_BSPC | reverse complement strand
TTTAATGCAAGTAAATTCGTCTGACCTGAAATATCAGTAATTAGAGTGGAGATTTCTTTAATTTTTACATCTCAGATTCAAGAAGTGGCAGCCTCTACCCAGTTTATAAAGAATGGTGTTGAAGAACTACAGCAAACCATAGAAATAATTGCTGAAGGGCACAGGAAACGCTATCTGGTACTGAAACAGCAGCTGCTGCTAGGAAGCAGCAATTGGCCTCAATTGAGGAGGTTTCAAATGCAACAATTTCCTTGACCAGATTGTCGGAGGAATTGCAGGAGAGGATTTCTCGTTTCAAAGCTTAACTAAAAAAATGCCCCGAAGCGTTACCCCTCCTTTTCTGAATGAACTATCTCTAATGCAATGTGCACATGCGAATATGTGGTTGTGGCTTTAAAAAACATATCTCAGACGTCATATTTTACCTAGTTTGGTATTTGTATAATTCACAAGCAACGGGGGAAAATGAAATAAGAAATAATGAAATTTGAAAGGGAAGATGAGAAATCACGAACTCAATAATAGTAGAAATAAATGAGGCTTTTAAAGATGCAGAAGACTTTTTCATAGAACCGTTTATTTTGGATGGTGAAGCAGTCCTTTTACTTGGTTTACATTCAATAGTTAACCTTATAAAAACAAAAGAAATATTAAAAAAAGATATGGATACCAGTGAAGTGATTCATTCAGTAAAAGTAAAAAGAACTCTTTTCAACAGAAAAGGTGTTGAAATAAATAGTGAAGAAGCAATAGAGTCTATTCTTCAGGGTAAACTCATTGTTTATTCAAAAGAAAAAAATATAATGTTGCAATTTGAACCACTTCCTAAAGAATTGACTCGATCAATTGAACCGCCTGCTAATGAAAACGTATTACAAGGTCCTTTAGATTCTTTTATTGAAGATATGTCAACAAATATAGGAATAGTGAGAAAAAAAGTTTCCACTGCTCAGCTCTCAGTTAAAACCTATACGGTAGGAAGTGATCAAAAAAAGAGTTTATCAATAGTTTATTTGAATGACCGAGCAGATAAAAGTATGATCAAAAAGATCATTTCACATATTGAAATGAATCAACACACAAATATTCTCTATCTTCAGCATCTTTATCGTTTTATGGGTATGCGGAAATGGGAGGTTATCCCTCAGTTTAATAACACAGAAATGCCATTGGAAGCAGTAGATGGTTTAAACAAAGGAAAGGTCATTCTATTCGTTGACGGTTATCCCTTTGCGCTTATCTTGCCACATTTATTATGGGATATGTTTGTCCAGGCGAATGACCGTAACTATGCTTACCCAATTATGAGCGCCATCCGATTTTTACGTGTTCTTGGTGCTCTGATTACCCTTATATTCCCAGCTATCTATGTGGCCCTTGTTGCTGTAAATCCTGAGATATTAAAAATTGAACTGGCTCTATCGATTGCTCAGAGCAGGGAGGGAATACCCTATCCCCCTTTTGTTGAAATTACAATTATGCTCCTTATTTTAGAGTTAATTATTGAAGCGAGTATAAGGCTTCCGCTCAGTATCGGTCCAACGGTAACAATGGTAGGGGGAATTGTCATTGGACAAGCAGTAGTAGACGCAAAGCTGGTTAGCAACCTTTTAATTATCATTGTAGCAGCAACCTCAATTGCGAATTCAAGCGTTGTAGGGTTTCAAAATGCCTTAATCCTGCGTTTACTTAAATATGTAGTTGTTATTTTTGCTTCAATCTATGGCGTGTTGGGCATATTATCCGGTCTGGTATTCATAAGCGCTTACTTTGCAAGTCGAGAGATATTTGGAATTCCATACATTAGTTTAGCTAAGAGGAGAGGGGAAATTGGATAAAAGCCTTCAGGTTATATGCATGGGGTTAATGTCTCATTTTGGTCTTATTTTTTTCATTTATCCGGAAAGAATTATTGCCAGCACACATAAAGGTCACTGGGAACCGATTTTAATTCAATGTGTCATATTTATTCTATTTTTATGGCTTTACCTAAAGGGGCTTTCTTATTTTCCCGAAAAGAATATTATTAGTATTTTAAAGATCTTAGGTAAAGCTTTTTCTTTCACATTACTTTTTCCTGTTCTTCTATACTTAGTCATAACTACTATTGAACTTGTTAGCGCCTATGCAGAAGTGACCAACATTATCTTTTTAGCGAATACTCCTACTTGGGCAATTATTACATTAATGATTCTTATTTCAACTTATATCGCCGTAAAAGGAATAGAAACCATCTTACGTACAGCCTTATTAATATTCTGTATCTTTTTCCCGTTAATCTTACTTATGCTTTCGATTTGCTTTCAAGACATTGATTGGCATAATGCCTTTCCGATTATGGATACCGACTTTTCTTTTTTTCGACAACCTCCCTATTATACAAGTTTTTTTTCTTTTGCCATTGTTTTTTCATTTTTAGGTTTTCTTCCTAAAAAAATATCGTATAACTCTAAAAAAATCATGTTTGCAGTCTTTTTGCTTATCCCATTTTTTTTCTTATCCGTTTATTTACCTCTTTTAACCTTTGGAAATGAAACGGCTAGTACGCTGCTTTTTCCCTTTATAACCACATTGGATAAAGTTCAGCTTCAATGGCTTATATTTGACAGGGCTACCTTGTTTTTTGCGTTAAGCCTAGTTACCTTTATCATGTTGCTTACTTCCTTACTTTTATGGCAGTCCTCTATAATAATGAATCAATATTTCCCGGGATTAAAGCAAAAATATCATATTGTAGCCTTATCTGTTAGCATTTTTATCATTTGCTTATGTATTCCTAGTTGGCAAGAGACTGAGAAGTTGCTATGGTGGAATACTGCTTTCCGATTTTATATTTTAATCGTACTCCCTTTAATTATATTCCTCATCGGTGTAAGGAGAAAAAGACTATCATGAGAAGTATTATAATTTGTTCTAAACTAGTACTTAGTCTGTGTATATTAATGCCATTAAGTGGTTGCTGGGATATTAAAGACATTAATCATCGAGCCTTTCCGATTGCAATGGGAATTACTAAAGAGGGAGAAAAATTCAAAGTATTACTTCAGATTCCTGTTACTTCAGAGGGTGTTCAGAAACAGACAATTGTCAAAGGAACAGGATCAACCATTTTAAAGGCTGTAGAGGACATTAGAACTAATATGGAAAGCGGTGTAGACTTATTGCACATAAGGATAATCATATTTGATCGAAAATTAGTGGAAGAAGGAGGGATGGAAGAACCGATTAACACGTTTATGAGAATTCGTGAAATATCTTCAAAAACATTAATCGCAATATGTGATGATAATATAGATGCTTTTTTCTTAACACTCAAAAAAAATCTAGAAAAAGGGATAAATCTTTATGACTTTTTTGAGAAATATGCAGGTTGGACTCCACAAATATCTTTAACACGTCTATGGCATGTTTATCGAGCTCTTAATTCCTACACTCAAAATGTAGCAATTCCTATGGTCAAATCAGGGGAAAACACCCCAGTTACATATACAGGTTCTGCAGTGATGAAAAAAGGAAAAATCGTTTCTAAAATGGATCCTAAAGAAACCCTCCTTTTTAATGCCTTTCATGGGAACAGTATGAAGGGAAGGGTAGAAGTAATGGAACATGCAACCATCATGATTGTTGGAAATACAGGTTTTCATAAAGGGGAACTAAGAAATCATATTCCATATATGTTCTCAACGATTCGTTTAAATGTAGTTATTCAAGAGAGAAGAGGAAAAGTTTCCAATGCAATAATTAAAAAAGAGCTGGAAAAGGTATTGGCAAATCGTTTTGATGGAATGCTGAAACGATTTCAAAAGCAAGAAACAGATGTCTTCGGGTTGGGACAATACTACAGAAATAAAATTCCTTATGAGGAATTGAAGGACTGGCGAAAGAAATATTATCCCAATCTAGAAATGAAGCTTACCATTCATACTACAATACAAAACGAGGGAAAAATAAAGACTATAATTGACAAATAGATATTGGATATCATATGAAAAATGGATAGGCTTTAATTTTAAAATGATCATTATCAAGAGCCCCATGCATCATGGTGCACTTTGAAGTGGAAATACTACAGTTTATGCTCTACTTCAGATAGTATATATTTTTAATCTTTTAAGAAATAGTGAATACTTTAGTACTTGTTAATTATTAGGTACTTTGGGAAACTTCCCAATAAACACAGGAAATCAAGAAAGGACATCCAGACTTTTTATCACCTACTCATTTTACAGTTTTATTAGTTTAACCTTGATTGCAAGTATTCTACCCGAGCTTTCTATAATTGTGCTTCTATGAATGAGAATACTAATATTGAGAAAAGGGGCTGTCTAATAAGTCCCTAAAATAAACCAGGAGAAGAAAAACGATTCGTTTTTCTTCTCCTGGTTTTCTAGTTTTATAATTATTCATTGTAATTAGCTGGCGAAAGCCAGCTACCTTCAGTAGATTATGAGCCATGGCCTACGATGCCAAACTCCGTTTGGACTTTCCCTAAGCCCCGAAGCGAAAATCGACACCTGACTTTTACCTTTCGCTACATCCAGACCAACAACTGGATTCATTTATTATCTCCTCCTAAAGAATATTGCCGGTACCCCTTAATCCTTTCCATAGCTTCGCTTGTTATACGAGATCATTGTCCCAACCAGCCTAATCATGTTTCTACAAGTAGGGGGCGGCGAACTGTTTAGTTGACGGGGGCCATGCCCCACGGGCAGGAACGTTCTACAAGCACAGTGTTTTCGAATTATGATGAACTTCTAAAGGAATTTTTTGAAACTTGTTGAATTTCTTTAGGTAAGGTTCAATGAAAGGTGGAAAACAATGGGAATAACCAGTTCTCCTATTAATAGTAAAATAAACAATGTTTTTATCCATGTTAAAGATTTAAAGAAATCAGTTGAATGGTATTGCAATCTCTTTGGCATCTCGCGAAATAATGACTCTGTAGAATCACCTGTTTACAATATTCCTGTAACAAGTGAAACTGGATTAACTTTAGATGACCATACGTTTGATCCTAATTTTATATTTAAGCCATCCAATAATGTCTTATTTAATTTCTACGCAAAAGATATAGACGAAGCTTACCAATTTATCAAGAGTAATAACATAGCCATTGTTAAAGAAATAGAGCGTATTGGAAATTTTGCTTATTTTAACTTTCAAGACCCAGATGGTAATGTACTTATGATTTGTAATGGTTAATGTTCTTAGGAAGTAGCCGGCTCACTCTCCCTTTACTTAAGTTTTTTTCGCACTTCCTTTTAACTTCACAGTTTGTGTCAACTCTACAATAAGGCAGGTTGTTGAAGCTGCCTTTTCTTATTGGAGGAGACAGATTTAATTTTCTAACCAGGCTGCTGGACGGGAGCAAATCATAATAGTTTTTATGTTAGTTCTAAAATTGACTGTAAACGTAAATTCAGATGCTCTCATTCCCCGTCTTTGAAGAGCCAGTGGAAGTTTGAATCACTTTATCGAAACGCCCATGTTACTCCTGGACTAATAAACCCACAGCATCCATCACGATAGAAAAATTTATCAAGAACCAGTCACCACAAAAAATTTTCATCATATATAGGTGATATCCGTTCGGATTTGATGAGGAGGATATCATGCAACCTATGTTACCTATGGAAAAATATTTTGGGCAGTTTGAACTGGTGCATGCTTTTTATGGGGCTATGCCTACAGGTGTCAGCGTTTCCGAAACCGGTCGTATTTTTGTATGCTTTCCGAAATGGGGAGACGACGTTCAATTTACTGTGGCGGAAATTGTTGAGGGTGAATTGCATCCTTATCCCAGTGTAGAAACCAATTTGGTTAATACTGGGAATATTAAGATGTCTTTCGTCAGTGTCCAAAGTATCGTTGCTGATGGAAGAGGAACGCTTTGGGTACTAGATACAGGGGCACCAAATTTTTCTGAACCTATACAAGGGGGAGCAAAATTAGTTGCTGTTGATTTAAGCACGAATACAATAAGGAGAGTATATACCTTTACAGAAGATGTTGTCTTGCCAACAACTTATCTGAATGATGTCCGTTTGGATTTTCGGGTTGGAAGAGCAGGCTATGCATATATAACGGATTCTTCTTCCAGAGGGCCAGGGGCTATTATCGTCGTAGATTTAGAAAATGGGAACGCGTTTAGACGGTTAAATGGGGCAATATCAACTTCACCTGATCCCTATTTTTTACCGAAAGTAGAAGGTGAAATTTTGATGAATCGAAACCCGGACGGCTCGACTTTCCCATTTAGATTGGCTTCCGATAGTTTAGCGATTTCTCCTGATGGAAAGGTTTTATTTTATGCCCCGCTAACCAGCCGTCAGTTGTTCTCGATTTCAACAGAAGCCCTAAGAGACAGAAGGATACAGGACCTGAATTTATCCCGATATGTGCAGTATTGGGGGGAAAAAGGTGCGTCTGATGGAATGATCACCGGCGCAAAAGGAATCGTTTATGCAGGAGACTATGAAAACAATAGTATCCGGAAGATATTGCCGAATGGCACAATGGAAACCATCGCACATGACCCGAGAATTTTATGGCCGGATACTTTTTCGATTGGCCCCGATCAATATTTATATGTCATTGTGAATCAATTACATCGGCAGGCGAGATTTCATTATGGAAGAGACCTCCGGGAAAAACCATATAGTTTACTTCGTATGAGAATTGATGAATTCCCCGCTCCTACCTTTTCATAGTAATCGTAAACGAAGGTAGCTATCCCCCACCAGGGAGCTGCCTTTTTTGTCAGATATTCCAGCAAGTGTCCTATAATAAAGAGGTGACTTAACTCAAATTGAAAAGCCTGCTTCATCTTAGACTTTAAAATATAAATAAAGCACCATAGGCATGTAGCTACATAAGTATCAACTTACGGTAAGAGGAAAAGTTTTGATCAAAACTAGGAGGTAATCATGGGAAGATTAGTTCACCTCGGAATTCATGTGGAAGACATGGAACGGGCAAAGAAATTTTATGGTGAGGTATTTGGATGGTCATTTCAAGATTGGAGTGATTTCGCAGGAATGCCTTACTTGGGAGCGTGACTGGAGATGAGAATGAACCTGGGAAATGGTGCTTTGATGCAGGGTCAAAGTCCTCCGCCGGAAGCTGTCCAAGCTCTTAATCGGTATGCTTGTACAATGGGTGTCGATAATTATTACGAAGCGGAAGCCTTGTTTCTGGATATTTTATGGTAAAATATAGAAAAATATTAAATGGGAGGATGTAAATGAAAATTTTACTAAGATTATCTATAGTTTTAATATTTTCATTGTTTTTGATTCCTGCAAGTGAAGATTGGACAACTGGGAAACCCTTTCTAGTGATTTATGATGAAAATGGAAATGTAGTGGATAAATTAGTAGCTACACCTTAATGAATCTCTTATGAGGTTCTTTTTTTATTGTAGTAGCCGTTAAAAGTGTTCGCTTCTTTATAAGCCTTCCGTTGAGCAGAAGGAAAGGTAATTTTATCTCCAACACGTCTATAAGGAGAGGAAAACTCTGATTTTGATTTCATTGTACGATTCTTTTTCTTTGATACAGGTGGAGAAATATATGAGTTTTCTATCTTTTATTAATACCTTACTATATCTCAGGTCTGATAAAGCTATAACTCGGCATATTGTTGGCAGAAAAGAACTAAAGGTTAATCATACTGTTCATCACATGAAATTAAAGCTGATGCATTAGAATGAGAAGTACTGCAAAAGACAAAAAAGAATTTAAAATAATGAAGAATTAACCATTAATAGCAATAGGAGAAATCATACAAGAAGAAGCAACAGGTATACAATCTGTTGCTTCTTTTTTGTTGAAGTGCTTTGACATTTATTCTGTGAAATCTATGGAATGTTCATAGTGGAAATGTGAGATTTCCCCCTTGTCAAAAGCCAGTTGCTGTTCTCGAAAAAATAATTGCAACTCATTCTAATAAAGGTGAAACAGTATTAGATTGTTTAATGGGTTCAGGGTCAACAGGACAAGTAGCTAAAAATATAAATCGGAACTTCATTGGTTTCGAATTAGATAATACCTATTTTAAAAAAAGTTTCGAAAGCTTTGCATAATGATACCGTAAGCTAAATAGGTTGTTGCTTTATACCTCCTGAAGACATCGGGGTATCCATCTTATATTATGTTTGTTTTTCTCATTTTTATCTTTGGTTCATACATAGTTAGAACATGGCTATGTTAATGCGACTTAGAAAGCGTTATGAATTTAATTTGTAACCTAAAATTTCAAAAAAACAGCCCACCCTTTAAAGTTTGAGCTGTTTTTGGATTTCTATCTATTGATTGTTGAAATTATTTCTGTGAAGTAGTAATGGTTAGGTACACTGATAATATTGAGTATTTACAGTGGGAATGGTATTGGAGTTGGATAAGCATATATGTTTTATTACATATTTCATATAGGATTTTCACTAGACTTAGAACTTAGAAATAGTGAAAAAATTAAGCACAAGGCGCTGGCCGATAAAAACAAGAGAGCATCTGTAAACTCACAGGTGCCCTCCTGATTTTCTCCAAGATCCATTATAAATCTCTTAATTCTGTACAATGAAGTATTTAATCTACCGGACGGTCATCAAAATCATAGTCTACCGTGCCAGGAGCTACACGTGCATTTGTTAATGCCGGAGTTTCCGGACGGGCAATTTGATACACACTGGCACCGACAATTTCAGCTGCTTGCTGCAATTTTTCTTTCGATATCTTATCCAGTGTATCTGTAGGCTGGTGATACCAAGGCTCTACAGGGGAATGGATAAACAAGGCGGATGGAATGCCAAGCTCATGGAATGGTTGGTGGTCACTCCTGCCCAGCTGTCCATAAGGAATCGCAACATCCATCGTTCTGGCCCCTGCTGAGGAACCCAGGTCCGTCACAAGGTTTTTCATTCCATCAATGGTATACATAATCAAACCACCTGCAGGATTATCCTCGCCAGCATCACGTCCGCCTATCATATCCATTTGGAAGTGAGCCACCATGCGGTCTACATCCTCTTTGGGAAGGGAATCAGCATAGAAGGATGATCCAACGAGCCCTCTTTCCTCAGATCCGAACGTGAGGAAGCGAATTTCAGTGTCAATTGGGGTTTTGGCCAGGATCCTTGCAAGTTCCAGCACAGCAGATACACCAGAAGCATCATCGTTTGCACCAGGGCCGCCCGGGACAGAATCATGATGGGCTCCAACAGTCACGATTTGACCATTATCCTTATTGGCTTTTGGTTTTAGGGAAGCGATGACATTGTAGGATGTCTTTTCGATCCTTTCAGCTTTTCCCACTTCCAGAGTGGACGTGATTTGTTTAGTTTTAAGCTGTTCGACCAACTCTAACCCTTGGGCTTGGGTAATGGCTACAGCAGGTATATTTTGCCCCGCTGATACTTGTCCGAAATTATTTCCTGATGGTGAGTTGTTGTACATTAAAACGCCAACCGCTCCTTTATTTAGGACATTCTGAACCTTTTCAACAAAGGTAATGTCCCCACGTTCAACTAGTGCAATTTTCCCAGATACATTTTCTCCAACTTCCTCTGGCTTTGCTTTTCCAACATTAACAAGTTCGGCCGTTACCTTTCCGCTGATACTGCCGCTAAGGGCACGCGGTGTTCCTCCTAAATCACTGTCACCAATTTTCACTTTTACATTTTGCACCGTATCATAGATGGGAAAAGGCTGAACCTTTGTTTCGAAACCAAGACTCTTAAACTGACTTTCTATGTATTTGACTGCACGGAGCTCCCCTTCTGTACCAGCAGCTCTCGGTTGCTCTGATAGATAGGCAATCGTATTATACATATTGTCCGCACTAATTTTTTTGATAACTTTGTTATCAAAAGCTGTGTCAGACTGGGCATTTATTGCTCCGCTAGTTTGTGCAAATACTGTACCAGTTGATAGAACCATACCCGCAGCTAATAGTACTGTTAGTGATTTTCTATACATATAATCCCTCCTTCTTCATAATCTTCCTAATTATGTATTTAACTGAATAGTTTGTAAATGAGTCATTAGTCTTTAAATTCCGAATATCAATCGGTATTTGACACCCGCTCTCCCTTAAGATTATGACGCAAAGAAAAAGCGATTCTTCTTAATGAAGAATCGCATCATGTATTGAAGCCGTCAATATATTGTATTGTAAAAAAATGATCAAACATTCAAATCTATCAACCTCATTTTAATCTAACTTTTGAAAAGCAATACCGTTTAGTCCCAATGACAATTTGAAAAAGATAGGGAAACCAATTCTTTCTGGACTAGAAAACCTATGAACGATCTTGGAATGACTTCGGATAAATCATGTAAGAAATCAGCCCGATAAGGGAATCCGCCGACAAAACGGGGATAGTATACGTTATGTAATTTTCAGTCTAAAAAGTCGATTTACTTAATATTCATTTTTTATTATTGATTTTACCATTTCCTAAAATATTCTAATGTTCAAACCTTCACAAATTGTTCACAACAATAATGAAAACGCTTACGATTTTCGTTGTATAATATATATATCCTAATTGATTTCATAGTTTTGCACCAATTATCATACAATTTTAATAAATAATTGAATAGACAGGAAGGAGATAATCAGATGATCTTAAAATCGTTGAAAAAAAAGGGCATAACGACCATCATTTATTATAAAGAAGGAGTATTAAAAACATGTAAGGGTCAATTGCATAAACTTAACCTTAATGAACAAACCCTTTCCTTAAAGGATGAAAATCAAAAGATTTTCTCTATTCGTTTATCTCGTATTATGGAAATATATTAATTTAATTGCTTTCATTTAATATATTAAAATTACAATATATTTATTAATCCCGAATCTTTAGTTTATTACTAGAGGTTCTTTTTTCATATATGGAAAGCTGGTATGTTTAGCATTCCTGTAGTTAGTAATTTTTCAGTTTTGAAAAAATAGGGCTCCTCATTTCCGGATTGATAAATATAGTTTTTATACTTTATAGATGGCAGTTCCTTCGTGTGGAATTCCTCAATAGGGTGTTTGTAAGAAAAGCTGGGGCGATTAACTATAGAATGTATGGAGTGATTACATAAGAAATTAATATTTATAAGAGATAATTTTTCGTGTTTGTTTCCCTAGGAAATAATCGTCTTTAATGTCAAGTTTTCTATAATTACCCAAATCAAACCCAATTTACTTCACAGTATTTGGGTTTCGTTATTATTTAATTCCAATCACTAATCAAGTTCGTACAGCTTCTGTAATAATGGATGCCAGATTATTTATTATGAGAATAAGTACGTTCAATATAAGTAAAAATAGTCTAATCGCTTCCACTGAAGAAATGGGAATTCCCCTAATAATTAACTATCAAAGAATCGTTAAAATTAACGATACGGCGAAAACGCTTAATTGTTTCATTAAACTTTAAAGTGGTAAATATATATTATGAAACTAGCAGGGAGGTATTAATATGAGAGTTCTAGTAATAGGAACAGAGGACATGACCGGAGAGCACGTTGTAAAACAGCTGGCAGAAAGGTACCATAACCCGGTAGCACTGGTGGGAGCAGAAAATAAAGTAGAGGAAATGGTTAAACTTGGAGCACGAGATGTAGTTTCTTTGGAAAGAAGGGATTTTTCCAGTGCTTTTTCGGGCTGTGAAGCTGTAATCTACCTGAGTAGCGCCAGTCCTCGGACTGGGGAGGGCAAACCAATACTGGTTGACCATCAGTCAGTAATAGACTCTGTTGAGGCTGCTAAGAAACATGGGGTGAAGCGCTTTGTTCTGATGAACACCATGCGAGCAAAAGAAATGGAGAGCTTAGATTCTAGTACAAACGATGTCAAGTACCACTCAGAAGAGCTATTAAAACAGGAAAAGCTTACATATACGGTTATACGGACAAGTATGCCTGTGGATAAGCCGGGAATAGGTAAAGTTGAAGCTGGACCATCAATTCTGAATGACAAAGGCGAGATACCAAAAGAGGATATTGCTTCTGTATTGGTCAAAGCGCTGGATACTGAAGAAGTATTTAATAAAACGTTCCATGTAACTTCTGGCGAAATTCTGATTGATGAAGCACTCCAAAGATTATAGATAACTCGAGTAACTTGCACAAAAAATAAGAAGCAAAGGGTGATAAAATGTCCAAGTTAAAAAATTACCTTCCTACTGTTTTAAAAGGATCTGCCGTTTTAGGGACAGTTGCGGCCGCAGCGTACTTTTACCGAAAGGATGATACACAAAAACAACATTCAATCCTGAGGAACTTCCCCCTAATCGGCAGAATTAGATACATGACAGAGCAAATAGGACCTGAACTTAGGCAGTATTTATTTGAAAATAATAATGAAGGCACCCCTTTCTCTAGAAAGGAATTCGAGGATGTTGTAAAAGCAGGAAAATATAAGGAGCGTTTAATCGGATTTGGATCGGAACGTGACTTCAATGAGGCTGGATACTATATTCGAAATAGTATGTTTCCCAATCTCCGGGAAGAATTGAGAATAGATAATAGCCAAAAAATCAATACAAAGGTATATGAAGTTGATGAGGAAGGTCTATTGTCCAGAAAGGAGAAGCGGGAAGATAGACAAATAGAACCGTACTTTTTACGAGACGAGGATGCTGTCATAATCGGAGGGGATACATGCCGGAATCCCTTTAAATTAAAGGGGCTCGTAGGACAATCTGCAATGAGCTACGGGGCACTCGGTGAGAATGCCATCACTGCACTGTCGAGAGGATTAGGGCTTGCAGGAGGAACATGGATGAATACTGGTGAAGGTGGTCTTTCCAAATATCATCTCTCCGGAAATCCCGACATCATGATGCAAATCGGTCCGGGACTGTTTGGAGTGAGGACACCAGGTGGGGAGTTCTCCTGGGAAGAATTCAAGAAGAAAAGTGAAATCGAGCAAGTAAAGGCATTTGAAATTAAGCTGGCACAAGGTGCCAAAATCAGAGGTGGGCATATTGAAGGACAGAAGGTGACAGAAGAAATTGCCCAAATCCGCCTGGTAGAACCTGGCCAAACAATCAATAGCCCTAACCGGTTCTATGAATTCAAGAATTTTAATGAATTGTTCGAATTTGTGGAAAGAATGAGGGATGTAGGCGGAAAGCCTATCGGTATCAAAATTGTTGTGGGGGATCTTGATGCACTTGAGGAAATGACGAAAACCATGAGAGATACAGGTAAAGGGCCGGATTTTATCACGGTGGATGGCGGGGAAGGCGGAACTGGGGCAACCTATCAGGAGCTTGCAGATGCAGTCGGACTCCCAATTATGTCAGCCTTGCCACTTGTAGATGAGATGTTAAAAAAATATGGTGTACGTAACCGGGTCAAGCTGATTGCATCAGGCAAGCTGACTTCTCCAGATAAAGTGGCGGTCGCTTTAGCGATGGGGGCAGATTTAGTCAATATAGCCCGCGGTTTTATGATTAGCGTTGGCTGCATCATGGCTGAAATCTGCCATACAAATCATTGCCCTGCAGGAGTAGCCACAACTGATTCAAAGTTGCAGGAAGGGCTGGTTATTGAGGAAAAACAATACCGAGTCGCCAATTACGTGATTTCCCTCCGCGAGGGGCTATTTAACCTTGCAGCTGCCGCAGGTATAGATACTCCGACCAAATTTGAACGAAAACACATCGTTCACAAGGATGAGTGGGGAAGAGTTTCCCCTGTCCGGGACATCACCCTCACTCCCGAAAAAGTGGAGAAGTTAAGAAATAAGGAAAAAGTGGAGAAATAGCTTGGCGGGATTTTTATTTTTATTATATAGAAGAAACTCGTCAAAAAGGTAAGCCTTTGCTCAATGCAGCAAAGGCTATTTAAGTGCGTCCGGCATTGGTGCAATGTATATCTCTCGAATCATGAAGGCAGTAGTAGTGGTTAGCTTAACGCAAGGGTGTCTGAGTATTCAAGTAAAATAGATGTGAAAGGTAAAATATCGAAGTTTCAAGGAAGGATTGTTTACAAAGGGAAAATGAGCTCGTCTAGTTACATCTTCTGAGACCCGTGAGATAGTAAAAGTAACAGAAAGACCAGAAGTCATTTCATTTGCAGGGGGACTTCCGGTTTCAGAGCTGTTTCCTGTAGAAGCGCTTAAAGTTGAGTGCAATATTGTATTGAATTCAGACATTTCAAGATTAATCTTAACCTAGGGGAAGTTGCTTTCCGGCTTTAAGAATATAAGTATGTGGACGTTTCCAGCAAGCTTCCGATAGGTGACTGGCAGGAAGTCATCCGTTTGGCAGAACAGAAAGTGGGCTAGAAAGTCTTTTATCGATTTTTATTTGAGGATAGAATAAAATTTATATAGTTGAATGTTACTGTTTCAAACACAGGGGGCTTTATTAGTTACGAATAAAAATAAACAACCAAGGGCGAAACCTAATTGGTTGTTTATTTTTTATTTTGGCTCTTTTCGTTAAGATTGCTGTTTTTAAAACGAAACTATTTAAGGTTGATTGGAGCGGAAGTGCGAGAC
>NZ_JVPL01000204.1:0-37473 GCF_001054655.1 Bacillus sp. 220_BSPC | reverse complement strand
AAACAATGTACGGAATGCGGGACCCATATCATTGAACAAGCTGAATCCTATCTCTTGGAATGTGACCGCTGCCTTTCCAAACACGAAGACTGATTAAACCAAATCATAAGGAGGAATCATCATGCAAACCAAAAACCCATTGGAATTCTTCAGGACACTGCCGCCTAAACAATGTACGGAATGCGGGACCCATATCATTGAACAAGCTGAATCCTACCTCTTGGAATGTGACCGCTGCCTTTCCAAAAAAGATGAATATTAATAAAAGATGCTGACATCAAGGAGCTATATAGGCCATTTTGATGTCAGCATTAACCTTGTTATCTGCCTCCCTTTCCTTGCATTCAAAAAAGGATGTCCCCTGGACACCCTTCAGTCTTACTATCTTTTCATCTCCCAATATATTTATCTACATACTTCCCGTTGATCTTCCTGCTGCTGTATTGTAAGAAGTCCAATGCAAAAATCATGAATTCAAGGCCCAGACGCTTATCGGAACGCATAAAATCAGAACCTAGCAGTTTCTCCAATTTTTCAAGCCTATGATATAACGTTTGCCGGACAATGAATAATTGTTTTGATGTCTCCTGTTTAGAACCGTTACAGGCAAGGTATGTCTTCAGGGTAGGCATTAGCTCTCCATTGTTTTGCTTGTCGTATTCAATGACAGGACCTAAATATTCATATACCGTTTCCTCCAGATTGCCATGTTTATTTATGAGTGAAATCATGCGATGCATATGTAAGTCCTGATAAAAGAAGCTCCTGTTATCCTCTGGTAATGTATCCTGAAGCAGCAACGTCTCACGGGCCGTTTCATAACTTTTATAAATCTCACTTAACCTTTGAACATGCTTACCAAAACCAATGGAAAGCAGCCCCATACGATTACGCCCGCTTACATCCATTTTCATGATTCGATCCACCGCGCTTGTAACCCTTGATTTCCAATCTTCGGATGAACGATTATCACCTAAAATAAAAACAAGATGCTGATGTATTTCCATGGAAAATATCTGAAAGCCGTACTGTTCAAAAACAGTTCTAAACATTATCTTAAAATAGGTTCCATCTAATTTTGCGGAATTTTTATTATACTTTGGGTGTTGTTTGCAAATGCAAACAATTCCGCCATCCAACTGCATTTTCGGATCAATATAGGAAAGCCTTTCCCGGATTGCTTCGTCACTATATTCACCTTCAATCCAATTTGTAAGCCATATACTTTCTTCCGACATTTTCTTTTCTTCTATATATAACTCCCTTAATAGATGCTGTGCCAATGCGGTAGCCGTTCGATCCAAGATCAATGAATCAAAATCAGTCAACTCCCTGCCGTTGCTGCAAATGAGCAGTTCAGCATAATTTTCACCAAGCACTTGAATCGGCTGTCCAAGAACGGTTTTATCCAATTTCCGCTTCTCTTCATATATGTCCGCTACCATTTGATAGGTTGTTTTTTTCTTTATTTTTGGAATGCTGGCTATATCATTTTCATTAAAGATAAGAATAACCTGTACATTTAAATAGCTGTGGAGAAATTTTAGGATTGGTTCATAATGGTCAATTTCGAGGAGATTTTTATTTAACTGCTGTGAGTAGTTTTCTAAGTTGGAGATCATCTGATATTGTTTATTGATGATAAGGGAATGTATATCCTGCGTGATTTCCACGAAAGGGACTTCTTCATGAAATAGGATGATAGGGAATTGCCGTTCATTAGCGAGATCGATGGCACATTGCGGCACTGCCATGGTGTTGGCGCCGATCTCTATACAGAGTCCAGCTGCATCGCATTCTATTAATTGTCTTAAGCAGGATAGAAATGTGTCATCGCAGTCTTTCCACCCTAAACCGGTAGTCAGTATCAGTTCGTTTCCATTTAACAAATGGCTGATTTGGGTGACTTCCATGCAGTGGACCCACTTCACTTGACGCTTTATCCCACTGCTGCCTGCAATTATATCCGTCAGATTAAAATGCTTGCGTGTTAGAATTTCCTCGATTGTAATCGATGTATTCATCCAGCCACATCCTTTTATAAAACTGCTTTAAAATCTATTATAAACGGACAACCCTTAAATCTCCAGACACTTGTCAGAAAATCTAACGTCAAAATTCTACAAAAAACTCGAACAAAAAGGACCCATTCATGAGGAATAGGCCCGGTCCGCAACTATTTCAATTCAATTTTTTTTTGAAAAGCAATGTAGAGAAGTATTTCCTTCCTTCCGGGGTTTTGATGTTCAATTGCTTCCATTCCTGCTTCGTTCCTTCAATCAGTTCAAAATCGAGAAAGGCTCCACTTAAACTTTCGGAAACCCGGGTGATTCGATATCCTCTTTCAAGCAAAAAATCGATTTGTTCCCTTTCTAAGCGATACTCTTGATATTCGGACATTTCCATTCCCCCTTTTTCAAACGTTCTCCTTGCCGGTCGAAGCCGTAAAAACCATCTCTTCCTCAAGTTCTGGACCTTTTTCAATTATCCAATCCCTTCCAACTGAAATGCCTAAATATTTCTCATCGCTCGGATCGATGATTTCAGCTTGTTCATATCGCTTGAACCACCAATACTTAGCTAATATAAAATAACTAGCACCGCCGAGAAGGAAACCGATAATAAACGAATAATTTGAAAAAATCGTGGCACCGATTCCTCCAATCACCCAAGAAATGATTCCTGCCCAATTGACTCCATTCAAGTACTTATACTGGCCTTCACTTTCATAGAGTTCTTGTACATTCACTCTCCGTTTACGAAGGAAATAGTAATCCGCTACCAGGATGCCGACAATGGATGCCAGGATTCCACCTATTATTAATAAAACTTCTATGATGATGCCGAACAGGCTCCATGGCTGAACTACTATCCCAATAACCCCCGCTACAACGACTCCCGCCCAAAATGGCATTTTAGGACCCATGACATTGGAGAAAATGGTAGCTGCGGGAATGACATTGGCCGTAGTATTCGTCGACCATTGAGCAAATACGATCATGATCAAAAGGACGCCGAGGGCAATTCCATTTGCTGATCCCTGTATGGCAACTACAGGGTCATAATTGGAAACAGCCATATAAGAAACCGCTCCGATAATCACCATGAACGTCTGGGTGATGGGATAGGTGATAATATTCCCAATTATTTGCCCCTTATTGCGCTTGAACCAATTTTTTTCATTTTTTGGTGCCTTTATATAGCGGGAAAGCGTGGGCATATCTGCAGTCAATGTGCCCCAAAATCCCATATTTGCCATAATGACGACCATGAAAGCCGTTGCGGCGGCCCCGCCAGTGACCGGACTTTCAATCCAGGACCATACCTCCCTTCCTTGGGCCACAGCCTGATCGGATAGAGTGAAATACATCCATCCAGAAATTAGAATGATGACGGGCGCCGCCAAGTCGGCGAATCGTTCAATCGACTTTATTCCCATTGCCGTGTTGACTAATTGTAAAACGGCAAAAATGAGGAAGCAGATAAACCAATTATCAAAGTCAAAAAGAGTTGTAAAGATAGCGTTCATTGCAGTGGCTCCAAAGTAAGTATTGAGGCCGAACCAGCATGACGCTACAAAACCGCGCACAACCGAAGGGATGTGGGTGCCAATCGTACCGAACGGCGCCCTCATATAGACTGGAAATGATATTCCATGTTCAACACCAATATCCCCTGTCATTGTCATCAAAAAGCCGAGAACCACACAGGCAATGACAGTTGCAAGAACGACCCAGCCTAAGGATAAACTTTGAACACCGTTCCCACCGATCGCGAAGGCAGCCAATACTACAGCCATGCCCACCCAAATGAAACCAAATCCGGCTGCACTTATGTTTTTCTCACTATGAGGTATAGGCAGCAAATCGGGAGACTTTAAATAATCTTTCTTCTCACTCATAAAAATCCCCCTAATTTAATTTGCAAGATTCCTTACCGAAGTTAGACTGTAAGCTTTTTCACGGTATCCGGCTTTAGCGCCGAATTATATTTTGCCCGTTTCAAGAATTGTCCTTTTCCAGCTTCGCCTACAAATTGTTTGTCTTTAATGACGAATTGACCTCTCGATAAAACGGAAACCGGCTCACCCGTAATTTCCATACCCTCAAACGCATTATAATCCACCGCCATGTGATGAGTATCTGCAGAAATGGCTCTTTCAACTTTCGGGTCAAAAATGACAATATCAGCATCCGAGCCTACGGCAATCGTCCCTTTCTTAGGGAATAACCCAAATAGTTTGGCAGCACGCGTAGAGGTCATGTCGACGAATTGATTCAAAGTAATGCGCTCTTTCATGACCCCTTCAGAAAAGAGGATACTCATGCGGTCCTCGATCGTTGGGCCGCCGTTCGGGATTTTCGTGAAATCTTCACGTCCAAGTTCCTTCTGTCCCTTAAAGTCAAAAGAGCATTGATCGGAGCCAATCGTTTGCAGCTGCCCCATTTTCAAAGCATTCCATAGCACTTCCTGGTTTTTCTTCTCCCTTAACGGCGGGGACCATACATACTTAGATCCTTCAAAATGGGGCTTTTCAAGATAAGACTGGTCAAGAACCAAATATTGCGGACAAGTCTCACCCCAAATATCCACCCCTTTATTCCTTGCCTCAGTGATCTTTTCAACCGCATCTTCACAGGTAACATGAACGACATAGAGCTGGCCATTTGCCATTTCCGTCAGTTTAGCTGCACGTCCAGTTGCTTCCCCTTCAAGCTCCGGAGGCCTTGTTAATGCATGGTAAATTGGATCGGTGTTCCCTTCGGCAAGCGCCTGCTTTGTAAGATAATCGATGACATCACCATTCTCAGCATGAACCATGACAAGTGCGCCAAGTTCCTTTGCATGCAACAAAGTGCGGTATAGCGTGGCATCATCCGCTTGAAAAACATTCTTGTAAGCCATGAACACTTTAAAGGACGAAATCCCTTCATTATCGATGATACTTGGCAACTCAGCCAATACTTCATCATTAATCTCACTGATCATTAAATGAAAACCATAATCTATGGCCGCTTTTTCATTGGCCTTTTCATGCCATGTTTCAATTGCTTTCTTTAAAGGCACCCCTTTTTCGGTCAGGCAAAAATCGATGATCGTTGTCGTGCCTCCATATGCAGCAGCGATTGTGCCTGTTTCATAATCATCCTTTGTCGTTGTCCCGCCAAATGGCATATCGAGATGGGTATGCGGATCAATGCCCCCCGGAAAAATATATGCGCCTTTTGCATCAATGATTTCAGCCCCCTCAGCCGACAGGTCCTTGCCAATCATTGTAATCTTCTCATTTTCAATCAATATATCCGCTTGATACGTATCTGCAGCCGTTGCAATCGTTCCATTTTTAATGATTTTCTTCATATTCGACCCCTCCATCATTTTACGAAATCAACACTTTCACTGCTTATGCCCCCAAGGAACGATTGGCGTTCATTCCACGTCATTGGCGGTAATTCATTTGTCAATTCGATCATATCGATCGCCCCATCTGCCGGACAGACGATCGAGCATAGATTACAGCCTACGCAATCCTCTTCTCGCACTCTCAAGAATGAGCTGCCTGACGTGTCCTTTAACATATCTATACATTGATGAGATGTATCTTCACACGCTATATGGCATTTATTGCAGTTAATGCACACATCATTATTAATGCGCGCAACGACCTTATAATTAAGATCTAAGTTCCCCCAGTCGGAATAGCGCGGTACGGACTTACCGACAATATCCACCACGGAGGATATCCCTTTTTCATCAAGATAATTGGACAGTCCATCGATCAAGTCTTCAACTATTCTAAAACCGTGATGCATGGCAGCCGTGCAAATTTGCACTCCAGTCGAACCCATCAGCAAAAATTCCACCGTATCCTGCCAATTTGAAATGCCGCCAATTCCCGAAATGGGAACATTGATCATTTTATTCCTTGCACACTCTGCCACCATATTCAAAGCAATCGGCTTCACAGCGGGACCGCAATACCCTCCGTGAGCACCCTTGCCGCCTACATGGGGAATCGTATTCCATGAATGGATATCCACTCCTGCCAGGCTGTTGATCGTATTGATCATGCTTATTGCATCCGCACCGCCGCGCACCGCCGCTTCAGCCGTAACCGTAATGTCGGTTATATTGGGTGTAAGCTTGACGATGACTGGTTTGGATGCAGCTTCCTTCGCCCAGTATGTTTGCTTTTCAACCAGTTCTGGAACCTGTCCCGAAGCAGCTCCCATCCCACGCTCTGCCATACCGTGCGGGCAGCCAAAGTTCAACTCGTAACCATCGACCCCTACATCTTCTATGCGCTTGATGATCTCATGCCACTTTTCCTGTTGTGGCTCCACCATCACCGATGCAATGATTGCATGATCAGGGAACCTCTTCTTCGTTTCATATATTTCCTTCAGATTCACTTCCAGCGGACGGTCCGTTATCAATTCTATATTGTTGAACCCGGCAACTCTTTGTCCATTAAAACTGACCGCTGCAAAACGTGATGAGACATTCAGGATGGGGTCACCCAATGTCTTCCAAACAGCTCCTCCCCAGCCAGCTTCAAATGCACGCTGAACTTGATAACCCGAATTAGTAGGTGGTGCTGAAGCAAGCCAAAAAGGATTGGGAGATTTAATACCTGCAAGATCAATTGATAAATCAGCCATGATAAGCCTCCTATTTTTCATAGTTATTTAAGCAATATCCACCGCTTCGCCCATCAAAATCGAGTCAATTTCATAGGCTGTCTTTTTCCCTTGCTGGGCAGCTGAAACAACCATTGCCTCACCTTGGCCTTTTCCGAAGATCACGTCACCGCACGCAAAGATCTTTTCATTCGATGTCCTGTAGGAATCACCCTCCAATGTTACGACGCCATCATCATGTTGGATGCCGAACTGTTCAATCAATCCTACATACCTTGATTGGCCTATGGCACGAATGACGCCATCGACCGGAATGACGAACTCTGATCCGGTAATTTGGACTGGACGGCGCCGGCCATCTTCACCTGCCTCGCTAAGCACCATTTTTACGCACTCGATACCCGTTACCTGACCGCTTTCATCCGATAGGATCCTGGAGGGGGCAGTCAGCCAGTGAAAACCGACACCTTCTTGTTTGGCAAACTCATATTCAAAATCATAGGCAGTCATTTCCTTTTGGGTACGACGATAAATAATGCTCACCTGTTCGGCGCCCAGGCGAATGGAACAGGTCGCGGCATCGATCGCCGTGTTTCCAGCCCCAATCACCGCCATCTTCTTCCCAATGAATTTATCAGTGATTGTCCCTGTTTTCGTTGCCTTTACGAAATCGATTGCATCATAAACTTCAGCTAAATCCTCCCCTTCAATCCCAAGTTTAGGAACATCGGACATGCCTATCGCTAAAATGACCGCATCATGGTCGGCAATCAGCTGATTTGCGGAAACATCCACCCCGACCCGTGTATTCGTTTTAATATCAACATCCAAACTCTTTACTTGTTCGACTTCCCAATAAGAAATGCTCTGAGGTAAACGGAACGATACAATTCCGTAAGTATTTAATCCGCCTGGATTCTTTTCAGCTTCGAAAATGGTTACACTGTAGCCAAGCAAGGCTAGCTCCCTTGCTGCAGACAAACCCGCCGGACCGCTTCCTACAATGGCAACTTTTTTGCCATTCTTCTTCCCGGCCTTGAATAGGGCTTGTTTATTTTGGATGGCCCAATCTGTGGAATAACGCTGGAGATTGCCGATCATGATCGGCTTTGTAGAATGGTTCAGGACACATGCCCCCTCACATAACTCTTCAGTCGGACATACCCGCGCACAGCTGGCACCGACAGGATTGGCCGTCATGATTGTCTTGGCCGATCCTTTAAAATTACCTGATGCTATCTTCTTGATAAAACCGGGAATATCTATTCCTGTCGGACAGGCTTGGATACATGGGGCATCATAGCAGTATAAACATCGATTTGATTCTTCCAAAGCTTCCCTTGGGGATAATCCCCTCTCCGCTTCCTGAAAGTTAATCTCTAGACCACCTTTTAACGGGCTCGTCATACTCATCCACTATTTCTCCTTCCAAACATTTATTTTTGAAAAATAAAAAGGGAGGAATTGCGTGCATTCTCTCTGCTGTCCTCATATTTAAACGATTGAAAGCATTGCCAACATGGTTTCCATCAATTTAATCACCTAACAAGTCATGGCGATTTCCCAGCCAAAAACCTCTCATTTTGTTTATTATTTTCTCTCTCATTCTCTCACTGGCCACGCCCCGGTCCCTGTTTCCTTCAAACACAAAAAAGCCCCCCCTACTAATCTTAAAAACTCAAATCCTGATGATAAATCAGAGAATTGAGTATTCTTTATTCTATAATGTTGAAAAGCAAGTTACATTATACAAAGTGTAAAGTATTTCCAGGCACTAAATTTGCAATATGTAATATTCATGTTATATTTCCTAACAATAAGTGATAAACCTCGTCATTTTTCTACATCCAACCTTACTTTTCATCATACTTACTGATATTTTTGGCTGATTTGTTCCGATTACCTGCTTATCAACACTTTGTCCACATAAAAAAAGCCCAGAAACGAAAATTCTTGGTTTCCTGGGTCTTTTCACTTTTATCCACAACTTATTCACATATTATATGGCGTTATTCTCTTTGTTTTTGCAGAACAGAGGCACTTCACCAAAAGTTATCCACATTAACGAATCGACTTTTCCACTTATCAACAACCCATTAACAATTTATCAACAGGCAGGCTCATTCCGGATGTATAACGTATCGTTTATATTTCTCATAATCCGTTTTCTTGCACTCAAGCTTTATTCGATATCCGAGCGCCTCATATTCAGTTTCCGTTATGTGGCCATTTTCATTGAAATAAGAAACCAGCTGCCCTTGATCAAATGGAATCAGCATTTCACAGTGAGTATAGTCGACAAAAATATGCTTGCGAATTTGATTTATCAATTCCTCGATGCCAACTTTGTTTTTTGCTGACATATATACAGAGCCACGATTCACCTGAGGGATAACCAAATCGGTTAGGTCCGATTTATTATACGCAAAGATCGTCGGAATCCCTTTAATGCCTATATCGTTTAAAGTCTTTTCCGTTATCTCTATTTGCTGCTCATGATTAGGATTGGAAAAATCGACAACATGGATCAACAGATCCGCTTCTACCACTTCTTCCAATGTGGATCGGAATGCCTTCACTAGATGATGAGGCAATTTAGACACAAATCCCACCGTATCCGTCAATAAGAATTCCTTTTTATCCGGCAGCGGAATGTTTCGGACGGACGTCTCAAGCGTAGCGAACAGCATATCCTTCTCCAACACCTGCTTCTCTGCAGTTGGATGGAACATCTCAATCAGTGCATTCATGATCGAAGATTTACCTGCATTGGTATAACCGACTAAGGATACGACAGGGATGGCATTCTTTTTCCGCTGTTTCCTCTGCGTTTGCCTGTGTGCAACAAGGTCTTCCAGTTCTTTATTCAAAACACTTATATTTTCCTCGATCCTCCTGCGGTCAAGCTCTAACTGCTTTTCACCTGCTCCTTTGTTTGTACCAACCCCGCCGCTCTGACGCCCTAGTGACTCCCTTAAACCAACGAGACGCGGGAGCATATACTGCAGCTTTGCCACTTCTACCTGAAGCTGTGCTTCCTTCGTTTTCGCCCGATGCGCAAAAATATCCAGAATCAAGATTGTCCGGTCAATCACCTTGCAATCCATGTCCCTCTCCAGATTACGAAGTTGCGAAGGGGAGAGCTGGTCATTAAAAATGACGACATTAGCTTCTTTATGCTCAACGAGATTTTTCACTTCCTCGATCTTCCCGGTACCGATAAAATGTGATGAGTTCACCCGATGCAAATTTTGTGAGATGGTCCCTGCAACCTCTACCTCACATGCTTCCGTTAAATTGGCCAATTCCTCCATCGAATACTCAAAATCCTTTGAACCGTTGAGATTGACTCCAACCAAAATTGCCCTCTGCTGTAATTCCATCATTTCAAATCCCTTCCGTACATACCTTACTCCCTATATTATACTTAAACAAACTGTCATGCTGCCTAAAAGCCAGCACATTGTAGCATACCAGGCATCGCTTGCATAACGGTTACTGCCCTTAGCAAAGTGTTTTTATGGGACTTCCTTTTACTTTCTACAAAAAAATATGACGACCGACTACTTTTTTCAAAGTTTCACATGAAACAATTGGAAAGCTCAAAATAAAAGCTCCCTGGTGCACCTTAAGATGCACCAGGGAGCCCATATTATTCTATTCTTTTATTCTCAATAACCTAAGACTGTTCAATGTAACTAATAGCGTCGCACCCATGTCGGCAAAAATCGCCATCCAAAGTGTTAACCAGCCCGGCGCTATCAATAATAAGGCCAGGACTTTAATCACCAATGAAAACGTGATGTTCTGCTTAATGATTTTTAATGTTTTGCGGCTTAAGCGGATTGTATAAGGCAGCTTCGATAAGTCATCACCCATTAAGGCAATATCGGCTGTTTCCAGGGCCGTATCCGTGCCCGCCCCTCCCATTGCGATTCCTACCGTGGAAGCTGCCAAGGCCGGAGCATCATTGACACCATCGCCTACCATGGCCACTCGATCGTATTTTTGTTTCCATCGTTTGATGATGGTCAATTTATCCTGCGGCAATAGCTCCGCCTCAATCTCATGAACGCCAGCTGCCGCTCCAATCGCTTTTGCCGTTCCGATATTATCGCCAGTCAGCATGATCGTTTTTTCAATGCCTAAAGCATGCAGTTTCCGAATGGCTTCCTTACTGCTTTCCCTTATTTCATCAGACACCGCGATGAGTGCCAGGAGCTTCACTTGATCGCCAAGCACCATCACCGTTTTCCCTGTATTTTGATAGCCACTGATTAATTTAAGCACATCATCAGAGAAAACGAAACCTGCCTCTTCCACAAAAAGGTGGGGTTTACCAATGTAATAGATTTCTTGATTGATTTTCCCCTTTACCCCTTTACCCGTGATCGCAGTAAAATCCTCCACCAATAAAGAATGATAGTCCACATCGGAGGTTTCCGCCTTTTGAAGAATGGCCGTGGCAAGGGGATGCTGTGATCTGCTTTCTAAAGCAGCGGCGATAGCCAGCACGTCCTGTTCATTCAACACATCAGATAACATTTTGAAATCGGTCACCTCAGGTACGCCCTTTGTTAAAGTACCCGTTTTATCAAACGCGATTGCCTTTAAGGCTCCCGCTTCCTCCAAATGGACCCCGCCTTTAATCAGCACACCATGTTTCGCAGCATTTCCGATTGCTGTCACGATGGCGATGGGCGTGGAAATGACCAAAGCACAAGGACAGCCGACAACCAGTACTGCCAATCCCCGATAAATCCATTCACTCCAATCCCCGTTCATCACGATCGGGGGTAATACCGCAATGGCCAGGGCAATGAGCATGATGGCCGGCGTATAAAATTTTGCGAATTTATCCACGAAGGCTTGGGAAGGAGCCTTTTCGGCCTGTGCTTCTTCAACAAGGTGGATGATTTTTGCAATCGTCGTATCCTCGACCCGCTTCGTGACCTCCACTTCGAGCAGCCCTTCACCATTTAGGGTTCCGGCAAATACTTCACCCTCAACCGTTTTAAAAACCGGCTCGGATTCACCAGTAATGGCTGCTTGATTAAGTGTCGAGGCGCCCTTCATGATCCGGCCATCCATTGCAAGCTTTTGACCAGGTTTAACGATCATGATGTCGCCCACTTCAATCTCATCAACAGCAACCATCATTTCATGATGCCCTCTGCGGATCAAAGCTTCTTTAGGTGCGATGTTCATTAATGATTCGATGGAATTACGTGCCTTATCCATCGAATATTTTTCCAATGCTTCACTTATCGCAAATAGAATGACGACGGTCGCGCCCTCGCCCCATTCACCAAGCACGGCCGCCCCGAAAATGGCAACCGTCATAAGGGTGTGCATATCAAAGCGAAGCCTTACAAGGTTTTTCAAACCACTGACAAATAATGAATATCCTCCAACTATGATTGCAGCCGCATAACCGATTACCGGCATGATGCTTCCATCAGCATATCGATTATCCAATATCCAGCTTACCAGCAATAAGATAACCGAAAATACCACTTTAATATTTTCCCTTTGCTTCCAAAATGGTTCCTTTTGAGTTGCCTGTTCCTGTTCACCGCGGATCTTCAGGTTATCGAAAGCTCCCGCCTTTTCAATCTGTTCAATGGTCGCGCTGCCCTGTACCGATATCTTCGAGGCGCCAAAGTTGATTTTGGCATCCTTCACACCCTCTAGTTCACGGACATTGTTCTCGAATTTAGCCGCACAATTCGTGCAGGATAGACCCTGGATACGATATGTTTTCATTGGGGACTCAGCCATCGGCCCTTACCTCCTGCTGATGTTCTAATGCAATGAGAATCAATTGCTTAATATGGTGATCATCCAAAGAATAAAAAGCCAACTTACCTTCTTTTCGATATTTTACGATTGCATGTTTATAAAGGGTACGAAGATGATGTGACGTCGTCGCCATCGAAGCACCAATGATATTGGCCAGATCGCACACACACAATTCCTCGTCCGTACAGAGCGCATAAGCTATCTTCGCCCTATTTTCATCGCCTATAACCTTAAACAGCTTCGACATGCTGGATATATCCACCTGGCCCATTTCCTCTTGAATGCGATTGACCTTCACTTCATCATGCAGGTGAACATCACATATATCTTTCAGTTCCGTCATCTTCTCACACCTCTCATTCAAATATTCGTTTGATTATAATATAACATAATTCCCTGAATATTCAAATCCATATTTGAATGTATAAGATTCTTTTCCACTTCCCAAAGAAATGAATGAAAGTGCCCATATGTTTTTATATGTGGGCCATCGTTTTTTTGTTTCCCTTTTTGCTAACAAAAAGTTCATGCTGCCCTCTTCCCTGATCTTCAGGCGAAAAAAAGAAGGGACATAAATTCCTTTACGCCCCTTCAATCAATGATTTCAGTAATTACCTATCGTTACCTTGATACGTATAATATATTTAATTTAGTATTTTTTAGAAAAACTATGATATACTTAGTCAAACCTTTTTAAGTGTTTTACTTTACTTGTACCATTTACCCTGCTTATCGTTTAGCAGGGTTTTTTGTTATGTATTTTCACAAAACAAAAAAGACGGACCCTTTAAAAAGGATCCGTCTTTTTTGTTATTGAAATTATGCTTTTTGAACGTTAGAAGCTTGAGGTCCGCGTTGACCTTGTTCTACTTCAAAAGTAACTTCTTGGCCTTCGTCTAAAGATTTGAAACCTTCGCTTTGGATAGCTGAGAAATGTACGAATACGTCGTCTCCGTTTTCGCGTTCGATGAATCCAAAACCTTTTTCTGCGTTAAACCATTTTACTTTACCTTGTTCCATTGTTGTTGCCTCCTAGTGCATCTAAGCACAATGTATTACTATCCTTGCTCTAAGTCATCATCGAAAACGAAAAGTAGTACTTTTAGTATCCTTAGTACCGAACAAAAATAATTAAGACTAAGCATAACATTAAATGGTAGCGATTGCAAATAGTTTGGAGAAACTTTTTTCCTGCAATTTTTAATACTCTCTCAATTCGATTAAAAAATAAGCAGCAACGAAAGTGACTCTATCTATTACACATGAACTCTTACATGCATTACTCCAAACAAAAACCTCTCGTTTAAAGAGGTTTCAAACTGTAGATAAACTCGATATTATTTATGATTGTCTACATTTTTTTGAAGGAGTGTAAAACGGAACGTTGATTTCCTCTCCAGGCACTCGCTTTCCGCGGGCGGTCCGCCCTCGGCGCGCTTAGCGCCTGTGGGGTCTCCCTTGGACCCCCTTTCCCGCAGGAGTCTCGTACCTTCCGTTCCAATCAGCTATGTTTAAAAACTCAGATAGAACCCATTTTATCTCCAAAAACCTCCCGTAAACAAAATTATGAAAGGTTTTTGTAGTTGTTTACTTCAAATATTTATTTTTCCGTAATGAACTTTTCTACCATTTCTTCTAAAATCGCCGATTCTTTTGCTAAATCTTCATTTTGTTCCTTCAATCCAGCCATTATGGTACTTTGTTGAATGGCAGCTGCCGAGATTTGCTCCGTTGTTGCGACTCCTTCTTCGGAAATCGCTGCAATTTCCTGTATGGATGCCAGGCTTTCATCCGAAGACTCATTGATTTTTTTCGAATGGGTGGCCAATTGTTCTGTGCCTTTCAGCAATTTCTCTACGGATTCGAATATCTTATTGAAAATCTCGCCATTGTTTTCCACTAAGGAAACACCATTTAGTATATCCTGAAAACTCTCATCATTATTTTGGATGACCTTGGCTGTTTGTTCATTAATCCGCATAATCGATTCTGAAATGATATCGATGGATTCATCGGTTTGCACAGCCAATTTTTGCACCTCTTGAGCGACTACGGCAAAACCTCTACCAGCATCACCCGCCCGTGCCGCTTCTATGGACGCATTCAGGGACAGCAGGTTCGTTTGGGAAGCAATCACCCTTATTAGGCCAATCACTTCATTTATCTTCACTACATCCTCTTCCAGGCTCACCAAATTGGCTTTATTCGCTTGGCCGTTTTCCATGATTTTATCCATCTGGCTCGTTACATCTTGCACTTGGTTACTCCCTTGTTCAGCAAGTGTATTTGCATGCATCGTAAATTCATTCATTTCATTCGTTTGCTCGTTCATTAAACGGATCGTATCCGTTAAGTCACTGATCATATTGGAAATCCGGTCAATATGATGGGCACGTTCTTCCGAAGCCTTTGCTTCTTCCGTTGTCCCCGTCACTATCTGGCCATAGGATTCCACCATCTCTTCAAAGGATTGCTGAATGGAAACTGTCGTTTGATTCATCGTTTGGGCGTGTTCACGGACATTCTGGATAATATGGGACAAACTTAATCTCATATCTTCAAATCCATTTGACAGATCGCCAATCTCATCCTCTCTGCCAACGGGAATCGATTTACTTAATTCCCCTTTTGCCATTTCATTCGTGTAACCAACAAGTTCATTGACGGGTCCCGAGATCTTTTTCCCGATGACAACGGCGCATAGCACACCCAATATAACGGCACTTGCAAGAAATAAGATATTATAGAATATCATTGTGCTTTTCAATTCATCAATGAAGCTTGCATCCATATCGATTCCGACAATCGCGTCCGTTCCTTCGATCGGCGTAAAGTACGACTTGTGTGTTCCCCACTTATCTTTATATATTTCACTCAAGACGTCTTCGCTTCCATTTATCGATTTTGCCTGTTCCGGTGTGAAGGGGGATTCCACCATATAGTCATCGCTGCCGCTCAAGGCTACAATCATGTCGGCATCATTCTCCCGCTTCAAAACATAAACATATTCAATTCCCTTTTTACCTTCAAAGGCATCCAGTTTCCGCTTAATCTCTTCGCCCCGTTCGGAAGCCTTGTTTATCAAAGTGGGATTGAGGCTCGCTGCTAAACTGTGGGCATTTTCAGAAAGGCGATCATCGAATTGCGGAAGGACATTCTCATTGATCATTTTATTAGTAATATAGGAAAAGCAAAGGCCCATGGCCCCTGCGAAAATCACGAAAGGAATAATATAAAACAAGAATAGTTTTGCCAATAGAGATTTTTTAGGATTCAGCTTTGAAAATCTCATTTCCATGCCCCCCTTAGTTGAAAACCAGGTGTTTTATAGTCAAATATGGTATTAAATCCAAATGAAGCAATTGGAGATTTTCATTCAAATCCTCACTTCTATAAAAGATGATGGCCATGCTCCGGTCATTTTGAAAAGGAAGCTGCCTATATTCCAAAACATGTTCGAATTCATGACGAAGTCCATCATTATCAATACGTGCAACATCTTCCGGATTTATTTCAAGCGGAACCTCTGCAAAGAATAAGCTATATATTCGATCGTCCATCTCTTCCAATATCCGATTCCAATCGGGTTTCGTTCCTGAAAAATAGTGTTCATACATATTCATTCCATAGGCATGGTAACCTAGATCTGTTGTACCCGCCCCAGCAAAACGCAGGGGATTGATTTCGATGGGTATCACCCGGTTTCCCTTTTTGCGGATTTCAAAGTGTACTCAATGGCCAACTTCGAAGTATAATAAATTCGATCGGAAGTATCGTAATCATCCTTGAATAATCGTTTGAAGACATTCAAAATGACCGGTTCACCATCTTGATTGTAATAACCATCAATGGCATACTCTCCACCCTGAATCCACTCTTCTATTAAAACGGTCTGGGAACCGACCACTTCTGAATCATATAATCCATCCGAATGAAGTAAATCCGCTTTAAGCTGGTTCACGGCTATATCCCAATCCTGTTCATTCTTGACTTTGTGCACACCTACACTGGAATAGCCAATATTGGGTTTGATAACTACCGGAAACGTTATTTGATTTATATCCAGCTCACTTATCATGGATAAATCTATATCTTGGAAATAGAAATCAGGATATAAAGATTTCGTCAAATTTCGCACCTGACTCTTATCCTTCAATAACTTTGACCAAATGTATTCATTGCTATCCGGTTGAAAATGCCCTAATAGTGTTATGCCATTTTCAGAGTTTGTAAGAATTCTTTTGTCCTTTTCCACGGACTTGAAAAATTCTGTATCCTTTTGAATGTTTAGCTTTTCTGATTTTAATGTGTCTCCCCATTGACCTTGTTCCAATACTGGAATTTGCTGTTCCTCTAACACCTTTAGAAGAATTGGCGACACAATCGACTCATTCAAAATAATCATTTTTTCCACCTAACTTATACTGTTTTTTGTATCTCCATATTTAATCGGTTAAAACCGGTAATTTTTCAGCTTATATAGGTATTTATTATTAAAAGTGGATGGAAAAGCAAGAAAATCTATACCTTTTCACCTATCTACCTCTAACATAAAAATCATTTGGGAACATAGGAAAAAGCCCAGTTCATTAGCCCTGAGCTTTACCTATATTCATGCTGAACGAAATACTTTCATTAGTGTACATCTACAGTAACAACTTGACGGTTTATCGATGGAGAGACTTTGAAATGACATAACCTAGCATTCTGCCAAACGTGTTTACTAGAAGATCATCCACGTCAAAGGTACCGATGGAAAAGACAGCCTGAGATACTTCGAAACATAAACTTACTAGAATGGACGTACTGCATGTTTCCATCCGATATCTTGATATAGTCCATATCCCACTTTCTCCAAATGCAAAGCACCCACGTCAGCAATTTTCGTCTCATCACCAGCAATCATTATGGTAATCCGCTTCATCTGTATATTACTCATTTATACAAGTTGCCCAATACTACAATTGTACTCCATTCCCCTCCGATTTTACTGCTATGGACTGAAATTGGTGGCGAATTCAAAAAAAGCGGAACCTGCCAAGCATCGATAAAAAACTACTGATGACTAAACATAACCTGATAAATCATTCCAAATAAAGAAGGCGAGATATCACTATCTCCCCTCATCTTTTCGTCTCTTTATGATTAACATGATGAACACCAGTACACACGGTAAGCCTACCACTAATGAAACCCAAAGGAAATAAGTAATATTTGAATGCCAAGACGGATCTGTACTCATTCCGTATCCATACTTTCCCTCGAATTCAGCCTGATTGGAATTATCACTCGTATCTACTAATTCTGCTGTAATTATGACACGTTTGTCCGTATCGATCCCCGTAACATCACAAGTGATCAGAGTAAGTTCAGGACTACCTGTATCTTCAAGAACACTAACGTCCGTTTCCTGGACAATCTTCTTTGCTTTTACTTTATAGGTGAAGATTTGCCGTTTATTCGTTATATGAATATATGTCCCTTTTTCGATCTTTAATAAAGGTCCAAACAACAGGCTGTCATCTCTCATATGATGTCCAGCCAGCACATAATTGCCTTTACCCATTACTTGATCATTTTTTACTGTCGTGGCCCCTACAAGTAAATTTTGTGTATTCGTTCCATGTAAGATCGGTATAGATACTATATTACCCCCAATTACTATTGCACCTATCACGTCTTCACGTTTCACTGAAGAAATATTCACTAATACCTTTAGAAAATCAGGAGCTTCTATACTGGCATTCTCAGCAAAGGGCTTTTTATTATCAACATTATCTTGGATTTCCTCTTTAGAAAAACTAACTATACTGTACTTTTCGATTTCCTTTTTAATTACCGCTTCCTTTAACCAAGGTGAAAGAACCAACAAAAACCCCATTAATAAAAGAACAATGAATATAATAATGGATAAAAGATCACATATTTTAACTTTCTTTTTTTTTAGCATCTCAAATGGAATCATATAACATCATTCAGCCTATTCATCAACATTGGCTATTTGTTTTTTATTCTCTTCATTCTCTTTTTTCTTTCTTCGTATAAAAATGACCCATAATATGAAGGCCAACAATATGACGATGCCCCCTATTATTACGTAGAGCCACGTATAATCCTTCTGAATGGTCACATCACTATCATTAAGCTTCTTTGTCACATCACTATCATTAAGCTTCTTTGCCACATCCCCATCAATCTTAAAATCGCGTGTCCAATGCCATTCTTCTCCCATTGAGGCAGCAGTCATTTCTAATGTATATTCACCAGCCTCAAGCCTTTCACCATTCAAAGAGATCGGATAATCAAAATTAGAGTTCGGGGCCATCTGCATGCCCTCTTTATTAGACTCATACAGAACTTGACTATCATCCTTTTTGGTCACTTTCGATTTCACAGTCATTTGATTCATATACATGGGCATGGTATTTTGGATATTAACATTGATTACGTTTCTTGCATTTACTTGATCTGGGAATACATCATTCAATTGAAGTTCTGGTTTGATTTCATCCTCATTTTCCCTTAATAAAATGGCGACGATATAGGCGAACTCATTTTTGATCGATAATCCTTTATTAACCTGATTCTTATTTTGTTTTTCATCAGTACCTTCAGTATCTTCCTGAAGGATGATCCCACCAGCCACTACACCATCGAACTCTTTTTTGGGTAACGTTACATCCAGCTTTAATACGTAGTTTCCTTTTGCCGGAATGATAACTTCCTCTTCCGTCTTCACTATGTCTTCCATCTTGTACAGCAAAGTCGAATCCGCTTCTATATCATTCTCTCCATATTCAACTACACCATTAAGGTTTGTCGTTGCACTATGGATAAGCGGGTTTATTTTAACATCATTATCTGTATCATTACGCAAGTTGATTTCCAGTATTTGTTTTTGACCTGGTTCCACCATCAAATCAAAGTATGTCTTTTTTTTATCAACTTGATTCTTTGGAACGACTGTCTCAACGCCAAAATTAAATTCCGCAGCCGAACCCTTAAGTATAGTAAAAGGGAAAATGATGGATAGTGAACTTACTAACAATAAAGTACATATAGCTTTCCTTTTCATCTGATAACCCCCAGTTGATGAAAATCATGCATCGTATCCTAATTACCATGTATAGTCTTCTTTTCTTTATACATCCGCCAACAGGTAAAGCTTTGCCGGGGCATTGTTGGCAGTATTATTAAAATATCAATTTCTACTAAGGTTAATTTGATGAAGATTCTTTGACGACCTCCATCCATTTTCATTCATTTGCTGGAGTATCTTCCAATGACCATTTAATCTTTGCCTCATATTCCCCGACTCTAGCTTCTCCAGCCTTCGCCTCGACAGACAAGCCATTTTTTGTGTCTCCGTACCATAAGTCATTTATATATAGTGGTTCATCATCGGTACTGAGATGTTCATAAATAAGCGACCCTGTATGTGAGAGCACTGTGTCACTACCGTTATTTGAATAAACCAGGGATAACGTACTATCATAAGAAGAGTTGTAAAGTTCATCCACTAACGCTGCTTTCAGCTTCCAAGTGGATTTATGTTTCCGATTATCCTGTACACCAAGTTCCTGATCCATCGATTCAATTTGATAGCGTTTATCTTGTGGTGATATCCGAACATCACTGCCAAAAGATAAAGAGTCTGGTGCAAGCAATGTTAAACTTCCTGAGTATTCGACCACAGCAAGTAATGGACCTGCTTTAAAAATGGCATCATGATATTCAGTTGATGCAGTCGGGTTTATATTCCCCATATAATTGTTCGTTAATGGGACATCGGATAACCCTGTAATTTCACCGGTATTATCATTCAATAAGATTTGAACAGTTTTGCCTGTGGTTAATGGTGTTGGTAAATCAATGGACCACCTTCCATCTTCGGCTACTGTCGTTGTTATAAGATTTCCCCCAGCATCCTTTAACGACTCCCCATCCACTTCAATAAGAACGGTTGCTCCCACCTCATCAGCAGTTCCCATGATCTGATATGTTCCTTCTTCAATCTCTTGAAGTGATACCTCTGCCGGTGTTGGTGGGGTTACATCATATACCGTCGTTTCGGATTGTCCATCTTGTACCCAAGGCCCTCTTGTTGCCATTCCAGACATCTTTTGGCCGCCAACATTAAAAATCGGATCCATATACTGCACATAGCCATTTGCATCCGTTTTTAAATCCCCATGAACTATACCATGGGTATCAGTGATATCAACACTGGCCTGGTTTTCGGAAGCATATACATCCATATAATGAACGACACCGTTCTCATCCAGGCCATCATTATCAGGTGCTTCCCCAATTTTCACCCTTGCCTTAATGGTTAAATCAGCATCCGTCACTGGTTCAAACTCTACTATAGGTTTTGTATTCATTCCCGCAATTCGCCTATAGTACGTTGTTTTAAACCCGGTTTGTAATGCCGGTTCAGAGGAAACTACCGTTTGACGGCCAGTGGTACCAGAGTGACGGCCAGTAGCAGTAAAGCTTTCGACTGCCGCATATGAAAAGTCGGATGGCCCCAATGCTTTACTGCCAGTTTTCCATAAATCGATATCGGATTCATTGATTTCAAAAGTATTTGCATATCCTGATGCAGAGGTATCTGCCCCCAAACCGACCGCAGTATTATTTCCCATATTCCGCAAATCATATTGTTTGGGATTATCCAATGTGAAGGTATTGCCCCTATGGCTAGTGGCAGATCCTAAATTAATTAATGGCGTCGAACTTTTCCCAATAACATATAATTCAGCATCGGGAGCAACATAGAACGAATTATTACTTGATCTGTATTCAACAACAGATCCAGAAGATTGCCTGCTCGTTAAATTGATGTACGAGCCGCTTTTTGCAGTAAATGAGCCATTTCCATACTCTAATCTAACAGCATTTCCTGGCATGTTGATATCTAGCTTAGAGTTCTCCCCTACCGTGATATCTTTGTAATACAGATAGACTGCGGGATAGGTTACCCCTTTTTTTTGAGACTGAGTCAGTTGAACGATACTTTCATCACCGATTGTAAATTCCTTGGATTCACCAGTATCCCCTGATCTTGCAGGGAGATTGTAATAAAATATCGAAAAATCATAATAATTCACATTCCCTAAGTATTTTGTGCCATTTTCCATTTGGAGGCTACCCAGATAAAAATTTTCGGCACGTGTATCAATATTCATTTCTCCATAAATGGTTACTTCTGCATATTGAGCCCTAGCTAGTCTTTGTACGGAGGCCTCCGTAGTAATATTACCAAATCGATATTTCCATTTTCCTGTGTATGAGGCTATAAGCCTTGAGCCGACTATATCTTCTGAGTATGCACCTGCATAGCTTTGTGCCAATACGATATCGTGCATATGGAAGTTACCCCTACCATTGATTGGATTCCCTAAATAAATGGATGAGTTTTTAAAGGAAAGCCGATATCCATTTCCGTTAATCTCCAAGTCTCTGGTTACCTGATAAGTCCGTAACCCTGGAGTATCTCCAGAAGCACTTGGATTTTCAATATCTTTAGTTAAATTTATTTTAGATATGGAAGTGTTTTTCACCGCCGCTACAAAAGTATCCCAACTATCAACATCTATTTCGTCAGCAGCTAAAGCAGCAGCCATAATATTTCCTTCAATACTATTGGAAGGATCCATTTCTGAAAGATCTTCTTCCTCTTTAGCTAAAACTTCATGACCCTGTTCCGTCTCTTGACCACCCTGATCAATTGATGCATCCTCTTGCTTAGCATCTACATTTACACCATCTGTTTTTTCGTTTTCTCCTTTTTCTTCCACAACTTGGCCGGATTCTTCAGGCTCTTCTTTTATTTCTCCAACATCAGCCTTTGCCTCATCCTCTTCTATCGTTTCCCCCTCTATATCTGGTACATCCTTTTCTATGGCCTCTATATTTATGCTGATCTCATTTGATTGGTTCTCATCTGATGTAGCAACTACCACAAAATTTCCGGCCGTTTGGGCCTGAAAGAATAAATGAACTTCATTTTCACCTATTTGTTGTTCACTATACGCTATAGTGATTTCCTTTTTAGCAGATTCATAATCCACTATGGGTGGACTACCATTACTTTGCATTGATTGCCTTGTAGCGTCTTGGTCATATGCCAACCCTTCAGGAACTTTTACTGAAATAATTCCGGCTTCTTCTATGGCCGAGTTCACCTCTAGCCTTATTTGGTCACCTGGACTTACAGTACTTTGTTCCGATGAAAGCCTTACAGTAGCTGCGGCGGCTGCGGATTTAAGATTGAAAAAACCATTTATATTCATTTGCTGCAGCATAATAACCAATATGATGCCCCATATCCCTATATATGAATAATCCTTTAAAGCCCTTCTGGATCTCCGTTTATATGTTAGACGTCCTTTTCTCATTTCTCTGTTTCCACCTCTATTCCCATTGAAAAAGTGTTGGTTCATGATCTTCTGCTAAACAATTAATTTTTTATTCCACTTCTTTCCTTAGAAGTTTAATCCAGTGAACTATTTTACAAGTCATAAAATAGTGATACACCGTATTTTCATTCATACGATGTATCATTTCCTTCACTCTATTACACCACGACCACTTTAATTTGCTGGTGTGTCAGTCAGAATCCAGGTAAGCGTTGTATTATACTCTTTAGCATATTTTGTAGTACTGCCTGGAACTGATAATTGAACACTTTTATCCATGTTGCCATCATTTGCTTTACCAAAACGAGAAACGTAAGTACCGGCACCTTCAGCATCTTTTGCTGCCACTACCGTTGACGGTGTACCTGGTACTAAGTCGATTTCAGCAGGGACTGTACTTGGTACTGGAGAAGTCGACGATGTGTTTACATTATTATTTAAGATTTTTATGGCTGCACCATCCAATACATCATTATCAGCGGTTTCGAACTGTGCATCTTGTCGTACTTGCAGTGTCCAGCCTGTTTCAGTTCCTCTATTGTCACTGACTTGTACATAATTAGGTCGTAACTCTTGCGTAGTCACTCCTTGATCATCCGTAATATTCACTTTTTGTGCAGCAGAATTATAAACCATGTCTTGTGTTGTGATTTCCTGAATGCCAAAATCAAATGATGAAGCGAAATCAATGCTTAGTGGACCACTTGTCCCTGGATTCGGAGTAGGTTCCGGGTTAGCCCTTTCACCTGGATTTTCTGGGTCAACGGGAGGTGTGATACCTGTATATGGCGCAAATGTAATGGTAACATTAGAATCATATTCTCCGCCTTCTGCTGATGCCCCTTGTCCTGCGATTCCGAAACCTGTGACCAATAACGTTGAAGCAACAAGATATTTTGCAATTTTCATAGTGAACTCTCTCTTATTAGTTTAGTTATGTGTCGGTGAATCGTTATTTGTCGGTGAATCCGTTAAAACCCATGTTAGTTTCGTGCTATATTCGACTGCATCTTTTGGCGTGCTTCCAGGTACGGATAATGTAATTGCAGCATTCTTAGGTTCACCGCCAACATTTGCTACTGTCCCAAAAACATCAAGCCATTTTCCTGCACCAGTATTCTCAGCCGCTGTCATCACTAATGATTCTGCTCCTGAGGGATCTAAGGTGATATCGGAAGCGGTAGGCGCAGTTACATTTTCCATATTTGTTACTGGCACACCATCAACGAATTTTATTTGAGATCCTGTCAGAACAGGGTTCAGTGTAGCATCGTTTTCAAATTGGCCTTCCTGTTTCACTTTTAAGGTCCAACCTGCATTGCTTCCACGATTATCGGAAATTTGAACATAATTTGCTCTATTTTCCTGAGTCACTGCACCTTGATCATCTGTGATGTTAACTTTCTGGGGTGCTGCATAATATACTTGGTCCACGTTTGAAATTTCATTTTCCCCAAAGTCTAAACTTGAAGCGAAGTCGATACTTAATGGACCATTCGTTCCTGGATTTGGATCCGTTCCATCCGGATTTTCAGGTTTCACTTCTTTATCTGGGTCATTCGGGTCAACAGGCTCCGTTATTCCTGTATACGGTTTGAATTTTACTGTACCCGAGGAATTATACTCCCCACCATCTGCAGCAAATGCTGAAATTGCCCCCCCTAAAATTAGTGATGTTGCTAAAGCCGAGCCTGTAAGTACTTTCAATCGCTTTTTCAATGTATTTACCTCCATGACTTTTATTTATCTATGACTCTTAATGACTTTCTTTGCAAAAGAAAGAAAGCTAATAAAATTACTAGAACTCCAAAAAACATATTTTGAGTGCTCGATTGATCACCCGTTTGAGGTAATTTTTCAAGCCCTACATCATTTGATGGCCCATTTTCATTTGATTCATTTCCAGATACACCTGATTCGGGGGATTTATTACTGTCAGAATCTTTTTTATGAATATATTCTCCAAAGAACCCTACATTTGAGTCAGAACCATATGAACCGCTTGATTTGGCATGTACATTTGAAAAATTAATACCAAGTAAAACCATTAATATACTTATATATATAATTGATTTTTTCACCATTCCACCCTCCTTCAATCATTTGGTGGACTTTCTTCTAATGCCCTGAAAACGATGCCATTTAGTTTCATTAATAATATGGCCCTAAAAGACCATAACTGTAAGTCCTGAGATCTGCCGGTTGTTAAAACCCACTATCATACTATTTAGGAATAAGACCTATTACTCTCCCTTTTCAGAAAGATCCTTTATTGTTGTTCTTCCATTCGTTCGTTTGGCTCCTCATTACTTTTCATCTCCATTCCTGTAGAAAATTTCTATGATCCCTGCAGGGTTTCTACAACTCAATCATAATTACAGTTCATTGCGATATACAATAGAATTTGATGATCATATTTAGTACCTTAATTAGCATTTTTCGAAAAATGCCAACTTTTCAATCAACAATATTCGACTGAATAATCGAGTTTTTTCAAATTAGGGAATCTTTAAGTACAAGATATGAACTCTATATCAATCAAGTAATAAAGATACCCCTGCCATGCCGGAGTACCTTTCAAGCTCATACTCAATACTTCCTACAGCACAATATTCACTTTTCAGGCCATCACATTACGTTACTCGCCATTTTTATCCCGATACCATTAATCCGGTACTTAAAATGGCTCCTTATTTCATTATTGACTCTTGGAGCCCATTAAAAGGCATGATTCTACAATACCTGATTCTTGATCTAGAGTTCCGATTTCCTACATGTGTCAGTTCTAGTATTTACACTAAGTCCCATACGCTCAGTTCATTTCATATTTCCTGAAAACAGTTAAAAAACCGATAAATAGATAACGGTTCATCGCTTATTATATGGTTCTATGTCATTAAAAAGTGGTTAATTTCCTTTTTTGTGGAAATAAATGAAAAGAATGAAAGGTAGTTTCCATTGATAAAATTATATTATTTTGCAATTGTAGAAGATGGTGTTTCTGGTATAAAAGAGGTGGGTAATAGGAACTAATAGGGATGAAGTTTTCGAACGATTTAGGGGGAGGGGAAGTGATTGGGTGTATTACTTTTTAGATCGTCCTGTTTATCAAAAAGTACGGATTTTAATCCACTTGCATTCAATAAATCAATTTTGTTCCATTTCTGATATGGCAAAAAGCTTAAATGCTTCAGATAGGACAATTCTAAAATTTATTGGCGAACTAAAACATGACTTAAAAGAAATGGAACCAGAAGCAGATATCATTGAACGTGAGCATAAAAACTTTTATTTGAAGACAAAAGACAATTTCTCAATCAAAACGGTCGAGAGGTGGTATTTAGAACAGTCATTAACCTATAAGGCGTGTGATCAGATATTTTATAATACAATGGGTGACATACATGCCTTCGCAAAAAAGAATTATACGAGCTACGCATCCATGTACAGACGAGTCAATAAAATTAAACCGCTTCTAGATCAGTTCAAATTACAATATACAACACAGCATATGGCGACTTTCAATGGTATGGAAAAACAATTTCGATATTTTTACTACTTGTTTTATTGGAATTCATGCTGGGGCGAGGTTTGGCCATTCTCATCTGTCACCAGGGAACAAATCCTTGAGCTTTTAAAAGGAGAGAAGGAAAGCATGCCTGAGCAGATGTTGTATTGGCTAGCCATCTCCATTACTAGAGCTAAGTTGGGGTATGTCATTGAAGAAGATCCTACCTATGAATCATTCACGAAACATCATCATTTATTTAAATCATTTTCAAGATTGGCAGAACCTCTATTTAAAGAGTTAACAACCTTAACGGAAGAGCAAATCACTTTAGAAATAATATTTTCCTTTACTGTAATTAGTTGTTTTGAATTTTATGATAAAAAAAATCCCCAAATCAGTTTAATCATGAATTTTGCCCAGCATCATAACCAAGATCTTTTTGTACAAACAACCATACACTGGTTGGAAACTTTCACGGAATTTTTTTCAATGGAAATTAACGCGGAAGAGTATGGTGCCTTGTTTGCCAATCTCTTATACCTTCATTACTATACTCAGATTTTTGATGGGCCTACCTTTCTATTTAAAGAGGATCCATTTAAGATAGCTTTTGAACAGGATCCCCCAAATCAAGTGGAATTAATGAACCGTTTCTATGATCAACTTGCCAAGAAAAAGGCGCTTACGAAAATATTGAAACATCGGGAGAGATTATTGGGTAGGTACCATGGATTACTTAAGCGCACAATTAATTTTAAAGTGGACAACCAGCCAATCAAGATTAAAGTCTTTTCAATTCTGGAAGGAAATCCAAGTGAATATATCATTAATCAAATAAAAAGGATATCCAGTCATATTCAACTCTGTAACGAAGGTGAACATCCTGATTTAATAATCACTGATCGCTTATATATGTCTATTGAAAAATACGATGCAAAAGTATTTGTGTGGAGTTCCGTTCCAAAAAGAAATGATTTTGAGAGACTTAGAGACTGTATTGAGAGAATACGCTTGGTAGAGCCATCAGAACGATGAGTTTTATAGATTTTAAAGATACAAGATCTTCCAAACCAGACAACGAATAAACAGAAGTAAAGAGAAAGAAACTCATATCAGGCATCCATAACGAATCCGATAATGGAATCGGCATTGCTGAAAAAGACCAGTTTCATATATTCGAGCGATACTATAAAGCAGCCCTGGCAAGGGAACGCTCAAAAATCGGGAGCGGTTTAGGTCTATCAATCGTGAAAAGAATTATTGACTTTCACCATTCTGCTTCCTATTTCGTTAAGGGTTTTGTGAATTCTAAGTTTATTTTAAATCCATGGTAATAAAAAACAGCTGCAATGGCAGCTGTTTTTAAAATCTATTTGTTGGTTTAGAATAAATTTTGCTTAAATCACTTTTAAAAAGTAAGTGGACCTATTTGGGGTTCAGTTAACCTTCATAATTCCACTTTTTTATTTCCGCCAAAAAGTTGAACAATCTGCCTTATCAAAAATATTATACTCTATCATTTTCTCAAGTAATGAGTAATCAACCGGACTGTCCCACTTGATACGTACCAACTGCTTGGTGTGATCATAGCCAGCCTGCACGATTTCATCAGAGAAATGATCGATCCCTGCCTTTTCAGGGGCAACAGCCAAATGATGTTTGGCTACGCTAAACCCAATAATATATGTGTCATGATCGGTAAACATAGGCTGATTCCACGCAATCTTCGGCATTAGATGTGGAAATTTCTTAGTTACCCAAGCCAGGACTTCTTCCGTTCGTTCCCTATGTTGCGGGTTATCAATATTCGCTAAAAACTCTGCAAAGACTTCCATGTCATTCTCTCCTAAATTAAAAAATTTTTATGAAGACTTCATTTTCAACATCACCTAAATTTAATGCCAATATGGGTTTCTTTCAACAATGCACCATAGGAAGATCATTAACATTGCTCTAATGGGTGCCATGACTACCAAATGATGAATTTGATAGATTGCATTACACTGCCACCGATTCTTATTACCTTGGTCTTCTAATCCACTTGTCAACTTGAGAGGTTCTCGTTGTTTTAAACATAAAAAATACCCCTTTGGCTAATCATAGCCAAAGGGGTAAAGCTTCGCAACTTTTTATAATCTACATTGCATTCATTCCAACTTACTCAACCGTTACACTTTTCGCAAGATTACGCGGTTTATCCACGTCACATTCGCGGTGCAAGGCTGCGTAGTAGGCAATGAGCTGCAGCGGGATAACAGAGATAAGGGGTGTTAATAGTTCATTCACTTCCGGGATGACGAAACGATCATCCTCTTCTTCCAGACCCTTCATGGAAATGATGCAAGGGTTGGCGCCACGGGCAACCACTTCCTTCACATTACCACGGATGCTTAGGTTGACGCCTGCTTGAGTAGCAAGGGCTATGACAGGTGTACCTTCTTCAATCAAGGCAATCGTTCCATGTTTAAGCTCTCCGCCAGCAAAGCCTTCCGCCTGGATGTAAGAAATCTCCTTCAGCTTAAGTGCCCCTTCAAGTACAACATAGTAGTCAAGGGAACGGCCGATGAAGAAGCAGTTTCTTGTAACGGACAAATATTCACGGGCGATGTCTTCCATCTCTTCTTTCGAATCACATAGGGCTTCCATAGCCGTCGCAACGATTCCAAGCTCTTTTACAAGGTCGAAACCGTACTCCATGTTACGGAATTGGCCAGTTACATTCGCCAAGATGGATAAGACTGCCACTTGGGCTGTGTAGGCCTTTGTAGAGGCTACGGCAATTTCAGGACCAGCATGCAGCAAGAGCGTATAATCCGCTTCACGTGACAATGTAGAGCCAGGTACGTTCGTGATGGTCAGGGCTTTATGACCAAGCGCTTTGATGGACACTAACACGGCACGGCTATCTGCAGTTTCACCACTTTGTGAAATGAAGATGAATAGCGGTTTTTTCGATAATAACGGCATATTGTAAGTGAATTCCGATGCCACATGGACCTCAACCGGAATTTCAGTCATTTTTTCGATGAATTGCTTACCAATCAACCCTGCATGATAGCTGGTTCCGCAAGCGATGATATAAATACGGTCAGCCTCACTTACGGCTTCAGTAATGTTATAGTCGATTGCAAGTTTACCTTCTTCATTTTGGTATGCTTGAATGATTTTACGTATTACGGCTGGCTGCTCGTCGACTTCCTTGAGCATATAGTGAGGATACGTACCTTTTTCAATATCACTTGCATCCAGTTCAGCCGTGTAAGGAGCACGCATGACTTCTTCGTTGGAAAGTTTCTTGATCGTTACCTCTTCATTTGTCACGATAACCATTTCCTTATCCATCAGTTCAAGGAATTGATCTGTGACTTGCAGCATCGCCATTGCATCCGAAGCGACAACGTTAAAGTCTTTTCCGACACCGATCAGCAGCGGGCTTTTATTTTTGGCGACTAAGATGGTTTCATCATTTTCAGCATCCAATAGGGCAATGGCATATGAACCCTCTAATAGAGTGAGTGTTTGACGGAACGCCTCTTCCACTTCCATGCCCTCGTTCACGAACTTCTCTATGAGTTGAACGATGACTTCCGTATCCGTTTCACTTTTAAAGGCAACATCCTTCAAATATTCACGTTTTAGAATCGCATAGTTTTCAATGACCCCATTATGAACTAATGTCAATCGACCTGAATTACTTTGGTGAGGATGGGCATTTTCACGGCTTGGCACACCATGTGTAGCCCAGCGCGTATGTCCTATTCCGGTATGCGCCATAGTATTTTCATCCACGGCTGCTCGTAAGTCCGCAATTCTTCCCTTTTCCTTAAAGATTGTCACTCCTGCTTCATTTCGCACAGCAATCCCTGAAGAGTCATAACCGCGGTATTCAAGTTTTTCAAGACCTTTTAATAAAATTTCCTTTGCATCGTTAAGTCCAATATATCCAACAATTCCACACATAATTTCTGTTCCTCCAACCGATTCGAGGGAACAGGAATGCACGGGGGCATCCCTGCCCCCTCATCTCTGATATATATTTTTATAAAGGAAATGCCCTAAAGCACTTTTTCCCATTGTGCATTTCCGACCCTTTGTGCAGTAAGTTGCCCTACTGTTTTAAGATTGGAATTACTGCGGCTGTGCACTTCAGCCGGGAGGTATCCGCCGATCATTCGATAAACCTCCTCCTCGTCAACTAAGTCATTTCTCGTCCAGACTTAGTTCAGGCGCTTTTGTGAATCCATTCTCTCCTTGCCTACCCTCCTTTTTAGAACAACCATTTTTAGAAAATGAGTTGTAAATCAGGATAATCATACCTTAAACAAGGGACATAGGTCAATTCTTAATTACCTTTACCAACAAAAAAGACTTCTTTATAAAAATATGCATAAAAGGAAATTTCGTTCCTTTTATGCATAGGATTAGTTATTCGTTCATTCCCATTTCCGCTCTTACAACTGCGACGATGCGATCTACATAATTAGTGCATTCCTCAGCTGTCGGTGCTTCAGCCATAACACGGACTAGAGGTTCAGTACCGGATGGTCTCACCAAAATGCGACCGTTTCCGTTCATTTCCCCTTCGACTGCCTTGATGACTTCCTGTACCTTTTCATTATCTGTTACAGCGTGTTTATCGGTAACTCTGACATTGATCAGCGTTTGTGGATATTTCTTCATCTCTCCAGCGAGCTCGGATAAGGTTTTTTGGGTGTCGCTCATGATGTTCACAAGCTGCAAGCCCGTCAATAAGCCATCTCCTGTCGTGTTATAGTCCAGGAAGATGATATGTCCGGATTGCTCTCCGCCAAGGTTATAGCCGCCTTTACGCATCTCCTCGACCACATAGCGATCCCCCACTGCCGTCTGGGCGCTTTGTATACCATGCTCTTCAAGACCTTTATAAAAACCAAGGTTACTCATAATCGTAGAAACCACTGTTCCCTGTTTCAAACGGTTATTATCTTTCAAGTATTTCGCACAGATATACATGATTTGGTCGCCGTCCACTATATTACCTTTTTCATCTATTGCAATGACGCGGTCTCCGTCGCCATCAAATGCAAGCCCAACATCCGCACCTTTTTCTTTTAAGAATTCAGCAAGTGCCTCAGGGTGGGTGGAACCTACCTTATCATTAATGTTCAAGCCATTGGGCGATGCCCCCATTGTAGAGATGTCTGCATCAAGATCTGCAAACAAATGCATGGCCAAGGCAGATGTAGCCCCATGTGCACAATCAAGAGCAACATGAATGCCTGTAAAATCTTCATCCACTGATTGTTTCAAATACTGGAGATACTTTTGCCCTCCTTCGAAATAATCGTTCAAATGGCCTAAATCTCCGCCAACCGGGCGTGGAAGCTCATCCTTTTCCTTATCTAATAGTGCTTCAATTTCCGCTTCTTGATCATCGGATAACTTAAACCCATCCGGTCCAAAGAATTTAATGCCATTATCCGCTACCGGATTATGCGAAGCGGAAATCATGACACCTGCTTCAGCACTTAAGGCCTTTGTTAAATAGGCTACTCCCGGTGTCGAAATGACACCCAGGCGCATCACTTCAGCCCCAATGGATAAAAGACCTGCAACAAGCGCACCTTCCAGCATTTCACCTGAAATACGAGTATCGCGTCCTATAAGCACTTTGGGTTTTTCTGTATTTCTAGTAAGGACGTAGCCACCAAAACGGCCTAGTTTAAATGCCAACTCCGGTGTTAACTCGCTATTCGCTATACCCCTTACTCCGTCTGTTCCAAAATATTTACCCATCTTTATCGCTCCTTCTTCGAATCGTTACTGAATTTAATGATGATGTTAAAGGAAGGTCATGTCTCTTCGTCTTTTTGTGTGATGGTGACCGAAACCGTTTTAGAATCCAGTTCCCATTCCACTCCCTCAGGCACTGTTACCGCCAGATCCACATCATGCGTACCTTCATCTAAATTACTCACATCTACTGTAAGATTAATGTCGTCTTTAGTTATTTTCTTCAAATCATCCGCCTCACCAAGCAAAGTGATGCTGGTTACATCGGATTCCAATTCGGCATCTTGGTCCTCCCGTATGCCCACAGGAACTATTTGTATATCGTTGAAAGTTTTGGACTCAATGGCAGCCGCTTCATCTTCTTCTTCTGGTTCTGGTTTTTCTTCGACTACTTGTTCTTCTTGTTTTTGTTCGGTTTCTGGTTCTTCCTCTTCCACGACTGGCTCTGCATTCTCTTCATCTACATCAACTTTTTCTGTACGAATCTTGACCTGCGCCTTACCCAAGGACATTTTTTGTACACTATCCGGTTTATTAAGATCGAGTTCCAGTTCTGTATCACCATCAATTTTCGAGATATTTACAGGAAGATTTATTTCATCTATTTTCTCCAGGCTCGTTTCCGAACCAAATAAGGTGACCTCTTTTGGATCGACACTTATACTCGTGATCCTGATGCCATCCTTTGCCTTGCCGGTTTGCTTCGGTGCTATCGACACCGTCTTGGAAGGAATGCTCACTTTTAAGGAAACGGCAACAGAAGATGGCTCGATCGTCACATCCAGCTTATTCAAATCCCTGTCCAAGGCTTTAACGGTTGCCTTACTGTTCACCGTTTCGTTAAGTCCCTTACTTATTTCAAGGTTTGCCTTTACATAGGAGATTTGTTCAATTGCATCTTTAGCACCCGTTATTTTAACAGTTTTCGGGCTGACTGTTGGCTGACCAGCTGTATACCCCTCTTCAAGTAAAGAGCTGTTATACTCGGCTTCAACGGAGAATTCCTTCGTCACCCGTTCCTGAACGTTGACTTCCGCATATTCCGGATCGATCGTCGCCACTAACTTTTCATTCAACTCACTTATTTTAAATGTGACAGTTCTGTCCCCCATTGAGATTGCAGGATCAGAAAGGTCTACATACACTTTAAAATCCCTCTGGTTTTTCGCATTAATCAATAGGCTTTTTGCTCCCTTTAGAGTAACATCAACTGTCTCAGGCACCCCGCTCACCACTAGATTCTCGCGGTCATAGTACACTTCAACCGGTACATTTTCAATGGTCTCCGTACTGATTTCAGGGGCAGTCGATAAACCAAGGGATTTTTTATCCGACTCCATCTCAAAGTTAATGGAAATGAACAAAAGTGCTGCCAAGGCAAAAGCTACGATTCTCATAAACCAAGCGCTATTGGTGAATTTATCCATTCTTTTTCCCCCTCCAGTTAAAGATGCTTGAGGAAGTCGATTTGATATTTTCCACTACCAGTTCACTTGTAAGCATGGCCCTAAATGATTCTTGATTCAAATCCCGGTAAAGTTCCCCGTTTTTAGTGACGGATATTCCTCCCGTTTCTTCTGATACGACGATCGTCAGACTATCCGTAACTTCACTCATGCCTATGGCTGCCCTATGCCGTGTGCCAAGTTCCTTTGATATGAATGGACTCTCTGATAATGGCAAATAGCAAGCTGCAGCTGCCACCTGGTTATTTTGTAAAATAACTGCGCCATCATGGAGCGGCGTATTAGGGATGAAAATATTAATGAGCAGTTCTGAAGAAATATAGGATTTCAGGGGTATCCCCGTTTCAACATAATCCCCCAGCTCCGTACCTTTTTCTATCGTAATCAAGGCACCAATCCGCCTTTTTGCCATATAGGTGGACGCCTTTAGGATTTCCTCGACTAAACGCTCTTGCTGATTCTCTTCTGGAACGGTGCCCCTTGCAAAGAGCTTCCCGCGTCCTAATTGTTCAAGTGCCCTTCTCAGTTCAGGTTGAAAAATGACGAGAATTGCCAATACTCCCCAATTCATGACTTGTGCCATTAACCATCCGAGTGTATTGAAACCAAACAGGTTGCTTAAGCTTTTTACAATGACAATTACAAAAATTCCTTTTAGCAGCTGAATAGCCTTCGTGCCTCGAATAATAGTTAACAATTTATATATCACAAACCATACAAGGAGAATATCAATGAAATTTACTACATAGTCCCAAACAGTCAAATTGGTTAAAGACATGTTGTTTCCTCCAGTCAGTATTACTCCAAATACCAATTACAATCTTTATTTACAATAACCTTAATAGTATACCATTTTTTAAATGATTCATCTAAAAACTAGTGTGAGAAATTTACACAGGAAAAAAGAACCATTAAAAATGGTTCCCCTTCCTTTAAAAAATAAAGCTGGGCGAAGTCATCGTAAATCAAAAACGATGCCCCTGCCCAGCTTCTATTCCTTATTCCTTTTTCTCCTCTTTAGCAGGAACCAACGAGGTTGCAGTGTCCTTCACTTTATACCACATCCACTCAAAAGCTTGGTCAATAACATGGATGCTTCCGGTCACATTACCTGCTTTAGACATATACTTATGCCCATTTATGACTGTCACATCTCCCTCAACTTCACCATCTATTTGAATATTACCATTTTGAACTACCACATTTCCCTTGATTGTCTCACCCTCAGGCACAATAACCGTTTCACCTTCGACCACTAAGTTAGGCTGCTTTGATACTGAAAAATGTTCGTCCTGATTATAAGTGGAAAAAACAGATCCTGTCATCAATATGATGAACATCGCTGCCGCTGTCATGAAAGGATGGCTTTTGAACCAACGTTTAGCACCTGTTGTTTTCGTTTCCTTTGGCAATTGAGCCATAACCTTCGCTGTAAAGTCATCCGGGGCCTTTATATGGGAAGTGCTTTGTACAAGAGCGACCGCCTTTTTCATTTCATGAAAGTAATCCCGGCATTCAGCACAGTCATGCAAGTGCTCCCGTAAAACTTCTTTATGCTCCGGTTTGATGTCCTCATCTAAATAATCATGCATATATTCAATGATTTCCTCATGGCAGTTCATTTTTCTCACCTTCTTTTTATAAATGGCGTAGTTGTTTACGCAAGGCTTCGCGACCGCGATGTATCCTCGTCTTAACCGTACCGACCGGCAAATCGAGTATCTCACTGATTTCCTTTAGAGATAACTCTTCAATATACTTCAATACGATTACCGATCGGTATTTCTCGGGCAATTTCATTATTTCCACTTGAATGGTTTCCTGCAGTTCTAATGATTCAACCTCTTCCTCGGGTTTCGCCATATCCGATGCAATTTGGGAATACATATTCAATCCCTCTGTTCCTGCCACCTCTGCATCCAGATAGTAGTCCGGTTTTTTCTTGCGAAGCCGGTCAATACAAAGATTGGTCGCAATCCGATATAACCATGTAGAAAATTTCATTGTTATATTGAAACTTCGAATGTTCACGTAGGCCCTTACAAAGGCCTCTTGAGCCAAATCTTCTGCTTCTTGCCTGTTTCCGAGCATCCTGAAACATATTTGGAAAACTTTGTCCTTGTAAATTTCGACAATTTCCCCAAAGGCATTATGGTCTCCTTTTAATACTTGATTAATTCTCTCTTTAATGAGTGCATCCATTTTCCGGTATTACCCCCGCTCATGCGGCTATACGATTACTACGAATCGTAAGCTGAAAGGTTTCAAAAATTTAATACATTAATTTTAACAAAGTTTTACATTTTATGTTTAAGAAAAAAAAAACAGGGCTATATAGTAAGAAATTGTAAAATTCAAAGGAGTGATTCTCTATATGAGTACTGAACAAATTTTAGACCATATTGAACAATGCAGACAGAAAATGATGTTTTTGGCTTCCCGTTCTTCGATGGTGGATAATGAAGTTATTGAAGTTAGCAGCAAACTGGATTCTTTAATCATTCAATACATCCATTTAACTAAAAATGAAGATCTCATGGACAGACGTGCTCTCAAGTGAATATGGATAGAAAATTGCAACCATTTATCTATAAATATGTTTTTGTTACATACACCCTGGTAAATAAACCTATGTCTTCTAGCATATAAAAAACAGTAACCCATTACAAGCCGGTTACTGTTTCTTTTAATTATTAGTTATACTAATTTTTCTCCAAATAGCGAACCCATTAAGGCCACGGCAACGATTGCCGTTTTATTTCGCTCATCTAAAATGGGATTCACTTCAACGAATTCAGCGGATGTAATCAAGTTGGATTCCGCAAGCATTTCCATGGCCAAATGACTTTCCCGATAACTTATACCACCAATTACCGGTGTCCCGACTCCGGGTGCATCTGCTGGGTCCACTCCATCCAAATCCAGTGAAAGGTGGACGCCATCCGTTCTTTCCCTTAAATAATCAATGCATTCTTCCATGACCCGTGTCATTCCCAACCGGTCGATCTCATGCATCGTGAATACTTTAATCCCTTTCTCACGGATAAGTTCCTTTTCCCCTTCATCCAATGACCTCGCTCCGATGATTACGATGTTTTCCGGTTTCACTTTTGGAGCAAAACCATGGATATTGATCAGGTCCGGATGTCCAATCCCAATACTGACAGCCAAGGGCATCCCGTGTATATTTCCTGATGGTGAAGTATCTTCCGTATTTAAATCGCCATGTGCATCGTACCAAATCACACCTAGATTCTCATAGTGCTTTGCGACTCCTGCCAGTGTGCCTATTGCTATTGAATGGTCTCCTCCCAATATAAGCGGAAAGGAACCTTCTTCTATTATTTCATCAACTCTTGTAGCTAACTGGGTGTTACCTTTTGCTACAAGCTGTAAGTTTTTTAAATTTGTCCCGGGCTCATCTGCATTTTCAGGACGCCCTACAATTATATCCCCTAAATCCTCTACTTCTATATTCAACTTTTCAAGACGCTCGACAATCTCTGCGCAGCGGATGGCACTAGGTCCCATATCCACCCCTCGCCTTGCTTGACCAAGGTCCATAGGCAATCCGATGACGGAAATTTTCTGAATAGACATACAATTCCCCCTTTCCACCATTTTATATCGTATATGCCAATTGGTTCAACTCGACATTTCCATGTATAATGATGCACGTTTTCCGATAACATATGTTTTTTGTGAAAAAATATCTTTCTGGGGATTAGTTTACCCAATTATGCCTTAAACAAAAAAAAGTCTTAAACCATTTTTGGCTTAAGACGTAAGTTTTGGTGTATGTAGTTGATGGTGGAGCCTAGCGGGATCGAACCGCTGACCTCCTGCGTGCAAGGCAG